>JBICIB010000710.1:0-5663 GCA_043101415.1 Planctomycetota bacterium JB042
ACCCCCTGTCCTCCCCTCCCGTACCCGTTCACCGCCCCGCGCGCAGCGGCACGCCCCGCGCAGCGGCCCGACGCACCACGCGAAGCGCCCCCCGCCCCGCGCAGCGGTGTGACAGCCCCGCGCAGCGACTTCAGCCCCGCGCAGCGACTTCAGCCTCGCGCAGCGACTTCAGCCTCGCGCAGCGACTTCAGCCTCGCGCAGCGACTTCAGCCTCGCGCAGCGACCAAAGCCCAGCGCAGCTACTCGGTGACACGTGCCTTCACGGTCCGCCGATCCAACCCCAACCGCCTCGCCGCTTCCGAGTAGCTCCCGGTCCGCTCGTACACCAACCGGCAGTACGCGTTCAGCAGCTCGTCCGCCGTCGCGCTCCCCGTCTCCACCGCGTCCCGCAGCGTCGCCTTCGCGTCCGACGCCTCGCGCGGGGTCGGGCGGTACTCCATGCGGATGAGGACGTTCCGGACGCACTGTTCGAGCTCGCGGAAGTTGCCGGGCCAGGCGTAGTCGAGGCCGAGGGTGCGGCCGACCCAATCGACGACCTCGGCGGTCAGGGCGTCCGCCTCCGCCTCGCCGGCCATGCGGGCGGCGATGTAGCGGACGAGGTGCCGGAGCTCGTCCACGTCGCCGCCGAGCTGGTCGCGGAGGGAGGGGGTGACGATCATGTCGGCGTTCAGGCGGTAGTAGAAGTCCTCGCGGAAGGCGCCGTCGCGCATCGCGGCGGTCAGGTCGCGGTTGGTGGCGGCGAGGACCTTGCCGGAGAACTTCATCGTCTCGGTGTCGCCCAGCCGCTGGAAGGTGCGGGTCTGGAGGACGCGCAGGAGCTTCACCTGGATCGACGCGTCGAGCTCGCCGATCTCGTCGAGGAAGACGGTCCCGAGCGGACGGCAGATCTCGAACCAGCCCTTCCGGTCCTCCAGCGCGCCGGTGAACGCGCCGCGCCGGTGGCCGAACAGCTCCGACTCGATCAGGGTCGGCGAGAGTGCGGAGAGGTTCAGGGCGTGGAGCGACCTCGCGAAGTCGTCCCCGAACTGGCGCGCCTGCACGTCGAACGGGATGTAGCGCGACAACGCGACGGCGCGGGCGACGAGCTCCTTGCCGGTCCCCGACGGCCCGGTGATCAGGGTCGAGACGTCCCCCATCCGGTCGTACAGCGCGCGCCGGTAGCGGCCGAGGTCGTGGGTGAAGATCGACTGCCAGATCGACCCGCGCAGCCGCGCCGCCGCCATCGAGGCGCCGACGATCGAGAGGTAGACGTTCACGAACGCGCGGTTCAGCTGGAAGAAGAACGCGAAGAGGTGCTCCGGCGGATCGTCGTGGAGGAGACGCACGCCGGGCGGGTGGAGGAGGTGGCGCACGTCCTTCTCGAAGTCGCCGTAGAAGCCGACGCGCCGCTGGCCGGCCCCATCGAGCGCCTGCTGGATCCAGGCCCGGAACTGCAGGTGGTAATGGTGATAGAGGTAGAAGAGCGCCAGGTCCTCGTAGAGCGCGCGGTCGGCGTCGTTCGCCGCGTCGCCGTCGACGAGCCGCGCGCGCGCCTCCTCGACCAGCACCCCCGCCCGCTCGATCAGCCGCTGGACGTTCTCCGCCAGGAGGTCGTCGCCGGCGCGCATGTTCAGCACCCGCTCGAACCCGACGAACTCCTCGCCGAGCGCCCGCCGCTCGAGCTCGACCCGCTCCGGCAGGAACGGGTTGCAGTAGACGAGCCGCGAGACGACCTCCGCGAACTCGCGCTCCTCGGGACGGAAGAGGGACATGTCGGAACCTCCGGTCGGGGGATCGGCGCGCCCGACGTCCGCCGACGAACTGTACATCGGCTGCTCACCGGGCGTCACGCGATGACCACCCATGCCGGCGATGTCGGCCGCGATGGGTTCATAAGTACCTTTGGTGAAAGGCTTTGGAAGATCACTCGGGGATGGCACGCGATCCGCGATCCGGTTCGAGCCCGCCGCGCCGATGCGCGTCCCTCCTCCACCGGAGCCGTCTTCGATGATCCGCCGATTCCGATCCCTCCTCTGCGTCCCGCTCGTTCCGCTCGCGCTCTCCCTCGCTCCGCCGGCCGACGCCGCGGGGACCCTGACGCCGACCGGCAGCCCGGACCTCGCCGTCCGGATCGCCTCGCACCACGTCGACGTCGTCCTGCGGGACGGGTTCGCGCGGACCGAGGTGATCCAGACGTTCCACAACCCGAACCCGCACGCGCTGGAGGCCCACTACGCGTTCCCGCTCCCGAAGAGCGCCGCCCTCTCGGAGGTGGTCGTCCTCGCCGGCGAGACGGTCCTCGAAGGGGAGGTCGTCGCGCGAGAGCGGGCCCGCTCGATCTACGAGGAGGAGCGCGACCAGGGGAACGACGCCGCGCTTGCCGAGAAGGACGGGTACGAGACGTTCGAGTTCTTCGTGTCGCCGGTGCCGGCGCAGGGGGACGTCGAGATCCGGTTCGTCTACTACCAGACGCTCGAGGTCGACACCGGCGTCGCGCGCTATCTCTATCCGCTCGAGGAGGGCGGCACCGACGAGGCGGCGCTCGCGTTCTGGACCATGCACGACGCGGTCGACGGACTCTTCTCGATCGATGTGCGCGTCGAGTCGGCGTGGCCGCTCGAGGCGGTCCGCGTGCCGGGCGCGCCGGACGCGGTGATCGAGACCGGCGTCGACGGCGACGACGGACGCGCCCGCGTCCACCTCGAGCGGCAGGGCGCGGCGCTCGACCGCGACTTCGTCCTGTACTACGCGCTGAAGGACGACCTCCCGGGCCGGATCGAACTCGTCCCGTACCGCGCCGACCCGTCGAAGCCCGGCTCGTTCATGCTCGTGGTGACGCCGGGGGTCGACCTGAAGCCGCTGACCGGCGGGTCCGACACGACGTTCGTGCTCGACGTGTCGGGGAGCATGTCCTCGAAGTTGAAGACGCTCGCGCGCGGCGTCGCGCAGGTCCTCGGCGAGATGAAGGGGGGAGACCGATTCCGGATCGTCGTGTTCAACGACGGCGCGAGCGACCTGACGAGCGGCTTCCTGCCGGCGACGCCCGAGACGGTCGAGGCGGCGATCCGGATGGTCCAGGGTCTGACCGCGGCCCGCGGGACGAACCTCCACGCCGGCCTCGCGGTCGCGCTCGACGACATCGACGAGGACCGGGCGACCAGCGTGGTCCTGGTGACCGACGCCGTGGCGAACGTCGGGCCGATGTCGGCCGCCGTGTTCCGACGGCTCATGAAGGCCCACGACGTGCGGGTCTTCGGCTTCCTGCTCGGGAACTCGGGGAACTGGCCGCTGATGCGGGCGATCTGCGAGGCGTCGGGCGGGTTCTCCGCCGGCGTGTCGAACGCGGACGACATCGTCGGGCAGCTCGTGCTCGCGAAGTCGAAGGTGACGCACGAGTGCCTCCACGACGTCGACCTGAAGATCCGCGGCGTCGAGATCGACGACGTGTCGGCCGAACTCCTCGGGAAGGTCTACCGGGGCGAGCAGCTCGTGATCTTCGGGCGGTACGCGCGCGGCGGGACCGCGACGGTCACGCTCGACGCGACGCTGACCGGCGAGGACCAGCGGTACGTCACGACGTTCGACTTCCCGGAGGTCGCCGTCGACGCGCCGGAGATCGAACGGCTCTGGGCGCTCGACCGGATCGAGCGGCTGGAGCGACGGGCGGACGAGGGGCTCCTCGACGAGGACGAGGCGCGCGAGGCGATCGCCGACCTCGGCGTCGCGTACCAGCTCGTCACCGACGAGACGTCGATGCTCGTCCTGAAGGACGAGGCGTTCGAGCGGCGCGGGATCGAGCGGCGGAACCTCGAGCGGGTCACGGAGGAGCGGCACCGCCAGGCGGTCCGCCGGACGGCCCCGCCGGCGAGCCGGCGCGTCGACGAGAACCGGCCGGCGTTCCAGCGGCCGGCGCCGTCGCGACGCGGCTCGGGCGCCGGCGCGCTCGACCCGATCGCGGTGCTCGGCGCGCTCCTCCTGGCGCTGGCGGCGTTCACCGCGCGGGGGCGGGCGTCGTGATCGTCACCTCGATCGTCGCCGCCGCGACGCTCCTCCTGCTGGCGGCGCCGGGGGCGGTCGCGCTGCTCGAGCTCGACCGGACCGCGGTCGCCGCGGGCGAGGCGTGGCGCCTCCTCACGGGCCACCTCGTCCACACCTCCGCGGGACACGCGGGGTGGGACCTCGCCGCGCTCCTGCTGCTCGGGCCGGCGCTCGAGCGGCGGGGACGGGCGCGGTTCGCCGGGCTCCTCCTGGCCGCCCCGCTCGCGGTGTCGGGGGCGGTCCTCCTCGGCCGCCCCGACCTCGGGGTCTACCGAGGGCTCTCCGGCGTCGCGACGGCGCTCTTCGGCGCGCTCGCCGTCGACCTGCTCCGCACCCCCTCGCGGCGGACCCTCGGCGGGCTCGCCCTCGTCCTCGCCGTCCTGAAGGTGGTGTCGGAGACGGTCCGCGGCGAGCCGCTCTTCGCCGAGAACGGCGTCGGCTTCGCCCCCGTCCCGATCGCCCACGCCGCCGGTCTCGTGACCGGCGTGTCGTTCCAGCTCCTCGCCTCCATCCTCCGATGGGAAACGATGATGAACCTCTCGAAACGATCCCTGACGACCGCCGCCCTGGCGCTCGTCCTCCTCTCTCCCGCCTCGCTCGGCGCCGACCGGTTCGTCGCCGCCCCCCTCGAGTCGCTCGACCTCGACGGCCGCCTCCCGCCGAACCTCCATCGCGCGTGGTGGCGCGGCTTCCGGAGCGGCGGCGGCCTCATGATCCCGCGCGTCGTGCTCGACGGCCCCGGGGAGGCGTACGTCGACCGGAGGACCGGCGCCGGCGGACGGAACGAGCGCGAGCTGATCCTCGTCGCGCGGATCCCCGACGGCGGCGCGACCGGCGGGAGGCTCCTCGTCGCCCGGGACGACGACTCCGGCATGGACGGGGTCCGCTTCCGCCTCCCCGCCGGCGCGGACGCGGACGCGGAAGCGACGTATCGTGACGTGGCGGCGAACCACTTCGAGCACCTGGCGTCGTCGGGAGCGCCCGGAGCGGCGTGGTTCCGATACCGGGCGAACGCGCTCCGCGGCCCGGGGTCGGGCGAGCCCGCCGCCGGCGACGACGCCCTGGAGCTGGACCGGGCGCTCGAGGAGCTCGGCGCCGCGATCGAGGTCCCGGCCGCCGCCCGGCGCCCCGGGCGCGACAGCGAACTCGAACGGACGTACGGGCTGTTCACCGGCGCCCGCGCGATCGCCGAGAACCTGCAGCTCGACCGAGACCTCCTCGTCACCGGCCCCGGCGCGGCGACCGTCGACGTCGACTCGCTCCCGGGGATCACGGTCGACGAGATCGACTGGGCTCCCCTCGTGGACGGGAAGTCCCCATCGATCGATCCGCTCGCGACGCGGATCCCCGCCGACCAGCACGCCCTCCTCTTCCCGAGCTTCCCGGCGCTCGTCACGCTGGTCGACGAGGCGTCGAGGGTCGGGACCCCGATCCTGCGGCTGCTGGAGGACCAGGCGGTCGACGCGGCGACGCGGAGCCGGTACGAGACGCAGCTCGGACTCGAACTCGACGCGTTCGCGCGGACGTTCGGGCCGCTCGTGGTGCGGAGCGTGGCGGTGACCGGCTCGGACCCGTACCTCCGGACCGGCTCGGACGTGGCGGTGCTGCTGGAGTGCGCGGAGCCGGAGCCGCTCGTCGCGTTCCTC
>JBICIB010000711.1:0-2825 GCA_043101415.1 Planctomycetota bacterium JB042
GTTCGTCGGGACGTGGATCGACAACATGTCGAGCTACCTCGCGGTGATGGAGGGGGAGAAGGACGAGCAGACCGGCGCGATCGTGATGCGCTGGATGGCTCCGGACGGGATGACCGGCCTGATGGTCCCGCACCGGAACGAGGTGAAGGCGACCGAGGATCGCTCGGTCAGCACCTTCTACGTCGGCGAGGGCGAGGGGCGGAAGATCATGGAGATCGACCTGAAGCGGAAGGGCGCGAAGGAGAAGCCGGCGAAGAAGCAGGACGGCTGAGCCCCGACCGGAGACGGACCCGAGATGAGCCGCGAGGAGTCGGAGCCGGAGACGCCGGAGACGCCGGAGACGCCGGAGCCCGCGTCGCCCCCGGTCGATGCGGGGGCGGAGACGCCGCCGCCGTCGCCGACGCCGTTCGAGCCGGCCGCGCCGACGCGCGAGGGCGAGCGGATCGCGTCGATCGACGTCGTGCGCGGCTTCGCGCTCGGCGGCGTGCTGCTCATGAACATGCAGGCGTTCGCGGGGATCTTCGCCGCGTACATGAACCCGACCGCCGACGGCGGATACCACGGCGCCAGCAAGTGGCTGTGGAACGTCAACCACGTCCTCGCCGACCAGCGGTTCATCAGCATCTTCTCCCTCCTGTTCGGCGCCGGGGTCCTCCTGATGACGCGCCGGCTCGAGGAGCGGACCGGGCGGTCGGCCGCGGTCCACTACCGCCGGATGCTCTGGCTCGGCCTGTTCGGCGCCGCGCACGCCTACCTCCTCTGGTTCGGCGACATCCTCCTGCCGTACGCGATCTCCGGGCTCCTCCTCTGGCCGTGCCGCAGGTGGCGTCCCTCGATCCTCCTGCTGGTCGGGACGATCCTCGTGGTCGCGACGGCGCTCCTCTCCCTCGGCATGGACGGGATGCTCGCCGAGGCGCCGCCGGAGGAGATCGCCGCGTTCGAGGAGATGTGGGAGCCCGACGACGCGCAGATCGCCGAGACCGTCGCCGCCTACCGGGGCGGCTGGCTCGAGCAGATGCCGGAGCGGGTCGCGCAGGCGCGCGACTTCCACGCCTGGCTGCCGTTCTTCGTCTGGCGGCTGATCGGCCTGATGCTGATCGGGATGGCGCTGCTGAAGACCGGCTTCCTCGCGGCGCGGAAGGCGCCCGCGCTCTACCTCGGGATCGGCGTCGTCGGCGTCGTCTCCGGCGCGGTCGTGTCGTGGCTCGGGATCGAGGCGCGGGTCGAGCGCGACTGGGAGCTCGCCTACTCGATGGGCGAGGGCTCGCTCTACAACACGGTCGGCGCGACGCTCGGCGCGTTCGGCTGGCTCGGGCTGATCCTCTGGGTCTGCGCGGTCGGGCGGTGGGCCGGGGTCCGGCGCCGCCTCGCCGCGGTCGGCCGGATGGCGTTCACCAACTACCTGATGCAGACGGTGATCTGCACCACGCTCTTCTACGGCCACGGGCTCGGGTGGTACGGATCGGTCGACCGGCCGGGACAGCTCGCGGTGTTCGTCGTGGTCTTCGGCCTGCAGCTCGCGTGGTCGCCGTGGTGGCTCGCGCGGTTCCGCATGGGTCCGATGGAGTGGGTCTGGCGCGCGCTGACCTACCTCCGTCTCCCGCCGCTGCGGCGCGACGCCGCGCGGGCGGAGTAGGGGCGCCGCCGTTGCCGTCGTCCCACCCGCCGGTCATCGTCTCCGGCATGCACCGCTCGGGGACGTCGCTCGCCGCGTCGTGGCTGGCGGCGCTCGGCGTCGACCTCGGCGACGACCTCGTCCCCGCCGACGAGCGGAACCCGAAGGGGTACTTCGAGGAGCGCTCGTTCGTCGAGCTGCACGGCAACCTCCTCACCCGCGCGACCCGCCGCGCCGAGCTCGGGCACCGCGACTGGGGGTGGACCGCCAGCGAGTGGCTCGACCGCGGCGTCTACGCGCGGTACGACCGGCTGGCGCGCGCGCTGGTCGAGCGCCGCCGCCGCCCGGACCGTCCGTTCGGGTTCAAGGACCCGCGCGCGTCGCTCGTCCTCGACTTCTGGGACGAGCACTTCGAGGACGCGCGGTTCGTCCTGATCTACCGGTTCCCGTGGGAGGTCGCCGACTCGATGCAGCGGACCGGGGTCGAGACGTTCCTCGCGCATCCGGAGATCGCGTACCCGATCTGGCGGTTCTACAACCGGCAGCTCCTCGACTTCCACGATCGCCACGGCGAGCGGTGCGCGCTGATCAGCTCGAACGCGCTCCCGCGCCGGCCGGACCGGTTCGCCGAGGTCCTCCGCGCGAAGCTCGGCCTCTCGCTCGACGGCTCGGTCGAGGGGCTGTTCGACGCGGAGCACTTCCGGTCGTACCCGGCCGACGATCCGCTGGTCGGGCTGGCCGCGGAGGCGTACCCCGAGTGCGTCGACCTGCTCGAGCGGCTCGACGCCGCGGCGGACCTCCCGGCGAACGGGCTCTGGGACCCGGAGCGGCGGCCGGTCGAAGCGGGCCACGGGCCGCCCCGCGTCGCCGCGGTCGTGCGTCGGGTCGAACACGGCGCGTCGCTCCTCGTCGAGACCTGGGCGTCGATCGAGCGGGCGGCGGGGGGGAGGTGCCGGATCGAGGTGATCGACCGCGCCGCGCCGCTCCCCGAGGTCGCCGAGCCGTACGTCCTTCCGTTGACCGCGGGGGACCGGCTGGAGGAGGGGTTCGTCGACGCGGCGGTCGCGGCGCTCGACGGCGACGCGGAGGCGGCGGCCGCGGTCGGGGCGGTCCGGCGGTACGGGCGCGTGCGCGACCCGTCGCCCCGGGCGCTCGAGTCGCTCGACGGCGCGGTGTTCCGGACGGCCTCGCTCGATCGGCGCGGACGCCC
>JBICIB010000712.1:0-4028 GCA_043101415.1 Planctomycetota bacterium JB042
CCGCGCATCCTCGCCGCGCGCCGGCCCCGCGGCGGCGCACGCCGCGAGGAAGACGGCGACCCGCCACGTCGTCCTCGTCGTCATCCCCGTCGTCGTCCTCCTCATCGTGCCCCCTCCGCACGCGACACGAACACCGTCAATCCGTCGTCGTGCCGCAGGACGAGGTCCCAGATCCCGTCGTGCGACAGGTACGCCGGTCGCGCGTCGCGGACCGGCCGCTTCGGCAGGTAGGTCGAGAGCGGTTCGCCCGAGAACGCGATCCCGTCGCCGTCCCGCACCAGCGGCAGGACCTGGAGCAGCCCGTCCGGCCGGACGACCAGGAGGTCGGCGAGCCCGTCGCCGTCGAAGTCCCCCTCCAGCTCGGCGAGGAAGCTCTCGCGGATCCGCGTCAGGTCGTCCGGCCTCAGGCTCCGGTCCCACCGCGCGTCCGGCCGGGTCGAGAGCGTCCCCCCGTCGCCGCCGCGGAAGACGAGGACCCGCGTGTCGACACGGATCGAGGTGAGCTGGTCGATCCCCGTCGGCAGTTCGACCGCGCGGACCACGAGGTCGCGCCGCCCGTCGGCGTCGACGTCGGGAAAGGTGAAGCGGGCGTTCCCGGCGCTCAGCTTGATCCGCGCGGTCGGGGTCTCGTCGAACCCCTCCCCCCGCCGCCGATAGACGGTCGCGGAGTAGTCGCGGTTCAGCCCGTCTCGATCCCCGGCCAGGCGGATCGCCTCGTGCGTCCCGTCGCCGTCGAGGTCGACGAGCCGGAGCGAGACGTCCTCGTCCTCCGCCGGCGGCAGCCCGGCCTCGACCGCGTCGAGGAACCGGAGCTCGCTCGCCTGGCGTCGCACCGACACCCCGTCGCCGGTCACCACGGCCGCGTCGAGCCGCCGGTCCCCGTCCCAGTCGACGAGCCGCGGCAGGCTCCACGTCTCGGAGCGCCGCAGCAGGTTCCCGCGGCCGAACGACGCCGCGCGGCCGGCCCGACCGGGGAAGAGCGCCGGGAGGTCGGTCCGGACGTCGAGCCGGGCGCGGCCGATCCGGACGTCGACGCCGGGGGACGACGTCTCCGAATCGACCCGGCACGGGATCGTCGCGACCGGGACGAGCCGGCTCCCGTCCTCCCCCCCCCGAGCGGAGAGCACGACCAGCGCGCGCTCGCTCGGGACGATCAGCTCCTCGACGCCGTCGCCGTCGACGTCGCGCGCCCATTCCCACCGGAGGACCTCGTCGCTCGACGACAGGTCGGGGAAGAGCGGCGCCTCGAGCTCGCGCCGGAGGTTCCCGCGCAGCCCGCGCCGCGTCGTCGAGACCGAGAAGACGCCGTTCCGCGTGAAGAGGAGGAGCTCGCGCCCCGGCTCGTCGCGCAGCTCGAACAGCCCGTACGCCACCACGTCGCGCGGCAACGCGAGACGGAACGTCGGCTCGGACGCGAAGCCGCCGCCGTCGGAGTGGCGGTGGAGGCGGAGCACGCGGTCGTCCCCCTCGCGGGTCACCAGGAGGAGGTCGCCGCGCTCGTCGTCGTCGACGTCCGGCGTCTCGTACGAGAGGAGGCGGCCGTCGACCTCGAGCCGGCTCTCGACGAAGTCGACCGGCGCCGCGGCGAGGACCGCGAGGAGCGCCCACGGGATCACGGCGTCTCCTCGACCAGCTCGCCGGCTCCGGTCTCGAAGACGAACCAGCGGAGGACGCGGTGGCGCACCGAGCGGACGTCGCGCCGGTAGTCGTAGAGCGCGAGGATCCAGAGGTCGAGGAGCGCGAACGCGGTCTCGTCCTCGACGACGTCGTGCTCGTACCGGAACAGGATCGGCACGCCGAGGCCGGTCAGGCGTCGCTCGGGCGCCCAGAGCGTGACGTCGGCCTCGCGCACGGCCGCTCCCTCGGCGTCCCGCACGCGGACCCGGACCTCCTCGCCGACGTCGCGCGCCGCCAACGCCTCGACCAGGCCGCGCGCCCCCTCGACCGGCCTCCCGTCGAGCGCGAGGACGACCTCCCCCTCCGCCACGCCCGCCGCGCCGAACGGCGAGCCGTCCAGGAGACGCACGACGCGCGCCCCGACGCCTCCTTCGACCGGCACGGTGTCGACGACCAGCCGCCCCTTCACCCGCTCGACGAACCGCGTCCGCTCCGGCAGCGGAACGACCCCGCCGCGCCGCTCGACGTCGACCCGGACGTCCGCCAGGCCGCGCTCGCGTTCGACCACGAGCGCGAGGCTCGACCCCGGCTCCGCGGCGTCGAGGACCGCCTGCCACGCGTCGAGCGCGTCGAGCTCGACCCCCGCCGCCTCGACCACCAGGTCGCCCGCCCGGAGCCCCGCCCGTTCGGCCGGCGAGCCCGCCGCCACCTCCACGACCGACAGCCCGCCGAGGAACGCGAGGTCGTCGAGCGATCCGGAGAGGCGCTCCTCGAGGACGAGCCCGACGAACGGCCGCGCCGGCGCCGGCTCGGCGACCGCGACGACGGACGACGACGACAGGGCCGACGACGGCGGCGGCACCTGGGTCACGGTGACACACCCCGCGGCGAGGAGCGGGATCGGGAGGAAGGAGGAGAGCCGAAGCATGGCGCGACCACTCTACCCGCCGCGCCCGTCCGGGTCAGACCGATCGCCGTCGCGTCACGATCGCCGCCACGAGCAGCAGCGCGATCGCCCACGCCCCGGGGACGAGGCCGGCGTGGAGCAGTTCGTTCTCGCCCCACTCGACGTCGGAGTAGCCGCGCGCGATGTCGGTCAGGTGCGCGATCGGCGCGTCGCCGGACAGGAGCGGCAGCCACCCGACGAAGACGCGGGCGGCGACGTCCGGGAAGAGCCCCTTCAGCGCGTCGAACAGGAGGACCGGCGCGAGCGTCAGGCCGACCGCGGCGCCCGGGCCGTTCACCGCCGCCGAGACCGCCAGCCCGAACCACGCGGCGGCGACCAGCGCCGGGAGCGTCGCGCCCGCGCCGCGCAACACCTCCATCCAGAGGGTCGACGCCTCCGCCATGACGAACCCCTCCTCCACGACGTCCCGCAGCCCGTGCAGCTTCGCCGCCACGAGCGCGCAGGCCCCTCCGAGCGCGAGGAACGCGACGACCGCGAAGACGAGCAGCGCGACGGCGCGCGCGGCGACGAACGGCGCCCGCCCGGCGGCGAGGTGCGCGAGGGAGAGCGTCCCCTGCTCGCGCTCGCGGACCAGCGAGAGCGCGCCGAGGAGGAGGAGGATCAGGGTGAGGACGGCCGACCCGGTCCGGAGCCCGTCCGCGAGCGGGCCGAACCCGCTCTCGGGCGCGGCCGCCACCGGATCGCCCCCCGCCGCGAGGCGCCGCGCCTCGCCGAGCCGATCGGCGACCCGCGCGCCGACGACCCAGAGGACGCCGGCGAGCGCGGGGAGGGGGAGGAGCGCGAGCGTCCCCCGCAGCCTCGCCATCCGGTACAGCTCGGCGCGGACCGGGATCACGGCGCCGCCTCCGCGCGGTCGGCGGCACGGATCTCCGCGTGGAACAGCTCGTCGAGCGACCTCCGCTCCGGCGCGAGGAACGAGACGACGAGCCCCTCGTCCCGCAGCGCCTCGCCGATCCGGTCGGCGCACGGACGCGCGGCGACGACCCGAAGGAGGCCGTCCTCGCCCGCCGTCTCGACGCTCTCGACCTCCTCCAGCCGCTCGACCGCGGCCCGCGCGCGGTCGGCCGGCGTCGCGCGGAGCAGCTGCACGGCCCGCGTCCCCGCGAGGAGCGACGCGGTCTCCCCGGCCCGGACCACCCGCCCCCGGTGCAGCATCACCAGCGCGTCGGCGACCCGTTCGACGTGTTCGAGCTGGTGGCTCGAGAGGAGGACCGCCGCGCCGGCCGCGGCCCGATCGCGCAGCACCGCGAGGACCTGGGCGACCGCGCCGGGGTCGAGGTGCGTCAGCGGCTCGTCGAGGACGACCAGCTCGGGGTCGAGGAGGAGCGCGCGCGCCAGCGCGACCCGCCGCCGCTCCCCCTGCGACAGGGCGCCGACGCGCCGGTCGGCGAGGCGGGCGAGGCCCAGCCGGTCGAGCCGTCCGCCGGCGTGGCCGGCGCGGCGG
>JBICIB010000713.1:0-7583 GCA_043101415.1 Planctomycetota bacterium JB042
GGAGCGCTCCTCGAAGGGCTCCCGCTGCCGCCGTCGCTGATCGGCCTCGAGCTGTCGCTCGCCGCGATCGTCGACCCGGTCGACACGGCGAGCACGAACGCGGTGACGATCCCGTTCCTCCCGTGACCGCGCCCCCGGTCCGCCGCGCGGCGGGCGGCGGGCGGCGGGCGGCGGGCCGGGATTCGGTGTTACGATGCGGGCCACGTGGATTCTCCTTCCCGAAGACCGATGAAGGCGATCATGCCGAGCGTTCCGGCCGACGTGGCGGCCTGGCGGAAGAAGACCGGCGCCGACCGCTGGGACGAGGTGTGGGACGGAGTCCTCCACATGCCCCCGGTGCCGACGTTCGACCACCAGGACCTGCAGGCCCGGCTCATCTCGTGGCTCGACGTCCACTGGGCCGCCGCTTCGAGCGGCCGCAGGGTCCTGGGCGAGCTGAACGTCGCCCGCCCCGGCCGGGGGCCGGACGACTACCGCATCCCGGACGTCTGCCTCCTGACCGCCGAGCGGATGGACCGGAACCGCGGGACCCACCTCGACGGCGGCCCCGACGTGGTGATCGAGATCGCGAGCCCGGGGGACGAGAGCCTCGAGAAGGTCCCGTTCTACGTCGAGGTCGGCGTGCGCGAGGTCTGGCGGATCGACCGCGACGCGCGGCGTCCCGAGCTGTTCGTGTCGCGGGACGGCGTCGCCGAGCGCCTCCCGGCCGGCGAGGACGGCGCGGTCGCGAGCCCGTTCACCGGCGTCGTCCTCCGCGCCGTCGGCGGCCGGCTCGTCCTGCGCCTCGCGGACGACGACGCGACCGAGGCCTCGCTCCCCTGACCGCACACCCGCGGGAGACCGGTCTCCCGTATCCTCTCCCCCGCGCCTCGAACCTGCCGGGAGGAACCCATGCCGCGCCCGAGCCCGCCCCTCGCCCTCCTCGTCCTCGCGCTCGCCGCCGCCGACGCCCGCCCGGCCTCGACCCTGTACGGCATCGGAAGCAGCTTCCAGGACGCCTCGTCGAACCTCTACCGCATCGACGACCACGGCGGCGCGCCGAAGGTGACGGACGTCGGCGAGACCGGCCTCTGGATGTGCGACCTCGCCGTCGACCCGACCTCCGGCCGGATGTTCGGGATCACCTGCGCGGACCTCGGCGTCTCGACCGAGCTGTTCGAGCTGAACCCGTCCGACGGGTCGGCGACGCTCGTCGGGAAGCTCGGCGTGTCGCTCCAGAACGGACTCGAGTTCGACGTGAACGGCGATCTCTGGTCGGTCGGGGTCGGGGGGAGCGGAGCGGTCCTCCACCGGATCGACGTCCAGACCGGCCAGGCGACCGCGGTCGGCCCGCTCGGCGCGAACTCCGGCGGCGACCTCGCGTTCGGGATCGACGGCACGCTCTGGATGGCCGGGCACGACGCGCTCTACCGCGTGAACACCGGGACCGGGGCGGCCACGCTCGTCGGTCCGTTCGGCGTCGCGGACGTCGTCGGCCTCGACGTCGACGAGGACGGCCAGCTGATCCTCGGGCGCGGCGTCTGGGGCGGCGCGGTCGAACTCCACCGCGTGAACCCGACCACCGGCGCCGCGACGCCGATCGGCCCGGTCGCCGGCAGCGTCCCGGTCGGCATCGGCGGCCTCTCGTTCGCCGGCGCGGTCGGCGTCACGTACGAGGGGGACGGCCTCGGCCAGGTGCTCGGCATCGAGTGGACCTCCGGCCCGCCGGGCGCCGAGGCGAAGGGGACGATCACCGTCGACGGCGGCACCCCGAACGACGTGA
This sequence comes from Planctomycetota bacterium JB042, assembly GCA_043101415.1. Lineage (GTDB taxonomy): Bacteria > Planctomycetota > B15-G4 > B15-G4 > JADJEK01 > JAUIEL01. The sequence goes on from JBICIB010000713.1 coordinate 1,763, forward strand.
TCGCGATCCTGATCGGGCTCAAGAAGCTCGAGCAGCCGCTCGGGAACGTGACGCTCCTGGTCGACCCGACCGGCGCGGTCCTCCTGACCGTCCCGCTCGACGCGCAGGGGAGCGTCGGCTTCCCCGCCGACCTCGACCTCCTGCAGTCGTTCGCGGACCTCCACGCCGTGATGATCCAGGCGATCTCGAACCTGGTCGCGCAGGACCACGAGACGCAGCTCATGATCATCCACAACCTCCGGGGCTGACGCCGCCTCAGCGCCCCGCCGCGGGCGCGCGCGCCACGACGACCGTCGCCGTCCCGACCAACGGCCTCGCCGGCACGGACCCGCCGTCGGGACCGGCGACGCGCGCGTCGACCGGCGGCCATCGACCCGCGCGCCGGAACCTCCCGGCCCCGTCCGTCTCCCCGACCTCCTCGTCGCCGTCCGCGCCGACGAGCGTGACGACCGCCGACGGGACGGGCGCCCCGAACGGATCCCGCACCTCGACCTCGAGCACGCTCGCGCCGACCCGGAGGTCGAGCGGTTCGAGCGCCGCGTCGCGCGCGGTCCCCCCCGCCGGCACGAGGAGGTCCGCGGTCCCGAGGAGCGCGTCGTCCGCGTCGAGCCGGAACGCGAGCCGGACCCGGCCCGGAGGGAGCCCGCCGACGATCCCCTCGGCCGCCGGCAACCGCGAGCCGACCCTCCCGTCGACGTCGACCCGGACGTCGTCCGGCCGGACGCCCGGGTCGAGGAGGACACGCACCCGCGCCGCGCCGAGCCGCGGCGTCGTCAGGACGACGTCCCGCGAGGTCCCGACGATCGGGACGACGCGCGACGGCGCGTGGTCGCTCGCCTCGGCGTGGACGTGCAGCGCCGGCTCGCCCTCGATCGGGACGTGCACGGCGAACCGCCCGCGCGCGTCGGCGACCGTCTCGAACGTCGGCACGAGCGCCATCCCGTCCCGCTTCCGGACCGGGGAGAGGCGGCATCCCTCGACGTGCCGCGAACGCTCGGTCCACGGCACCCGCCGGGCGATCGTCACGCGCGCGCCCGGCCGCGGCTCGCCCCGGTCGTCGACGACCCTCCCCCGCAGCGACACCGGCGAAGCGACGAGGACGACGGCGCCGAGGTCGTTCGCCCCCGGCGCGAGCCGCCCCGTCAGGTCGAGCGTCCGGACGTGAGGGCGGTCCTCGTGCGGCCGCGCGAGGTCGCCGACCGAGAGGTCGAGCCGAGCGCGTCCCGCCGGCCACGGCACGTCGTCGGCCCGCAGCGCGAACGTCCCGTCGTCGCCGGCCCCGCTCTGCTCGAAGCGAGTCACGGACTCCGAGCGGCCGTCCGGGTCGTCCCGGATCGAGAGCCTCGCGCGGAGCGGGCCGGTCCACGCCCGCCCCTCGACGATCGGGCGGAGCACGAGCACGACGTCGGCCCGCCCGCGCGCGTCGCGTCGCTCGACCGGGGCGGGCGCCGCGTCCGCGCCGTCACCGCCCGGGATCGCCGGTTCCCGAACCGGAGCGCCGCCGACGGTCGGGACCGGCGGTCCGGAGGACGGATCGCCGTCGAGGTCCATCACCGCGCGGTCCCCCCGCGCCGCCGAGCCTCTCGCCGGCGCCGCCGGGGACGGCCCGCGGGACGCGAGGGACCACGCGACGACGGCGGCCAGGAGGGCGACGAGCGAGACGGAGCGACGGAGCATGACGGTCGGCCCCGCAACCATCCTGCCGGTCGATCGACCCCGCCGGCCCGGAGCGCCGTCCGACCGCCGACCGTGGTCTCCCCGTGGCGCGTCGCCCGATGCGCCAGGGTCCGGTTCGTCATTTTCCGGTCCAGCGTCCCACCGTCCTAGGCCGATGGGACGGTCGATGGACGTCCGGGTCGACCCTCACGCCGCCGCGCCGCCGTCGCGCCAGCTCGTCGAGCAGCTCCTCGACGCGATGGCCCGCGGCGACCTCGCGGCCGGCGACCGCCTCCCGAGCGTGCGGACCCTCGCCGCCGACGCGCTGGTGAACCCGAACACGGTCGGGAAGGCGTACCGGGAGCTCGAGTCGCTGGGGGTCGTGCTCGGTCGGAACGGGTCGGGCGTCTTCGTCACGCGGGGAGGGCCGACGAAGGCGCGGCGGGCCCGGCGGGCGCGCACGATCGACGAGTTCCGGGAGGCGTGCCGCGAGGCGCTCCGCGCGGGGCACGACGCGGGGGAGCTGACGAGGATTCTCGACGCGGAGACCGCGGGGAGGACGACGTGAACGACGACCGACACGACGGGTGCGAGGCGCGGGAGCTCGCGGGGCGCGCGCGCGGGTTGACGAAGCGCTTCGGGCGGAAGGACGCCGTCCGCGGCGTCGACCTCGACCTCGACGCCGGCGGCGTGACCGTCCTCCTCGGCGCGAACGGCGCCGGGAAGACGACGTTCCTGCGGCTCCTCCTCGGGCTGATCCGACCGACGGCGGGGACGATCGAGCTGCTCGGGCTCGACCCGGTGACCGACGGGGACGCGCTCCGCCGGCGGGTCGGCGTGGTCCCCGACCACCCGGACGCGTACGGCTGGATGACGCCGGCGCGCTGGTTCGACTTCCTCGCGCCGCACTACCCGACCTGGGACGAGGCGCTCGCCGGCGCGATCGCCGACGAGCTCGGCGTGCCGCTCCGGACGCGGTTCCGGTCGCTGTCGCGCGGCGAGGCGACGAAGGCGATGCTCGTCGCCGCGGTCGCGTTCCGGCCCGACCTGCTCGTCCTCGACGAACCGTTCGGGCGTCTCGACCCGATCGCGCGGGAGGAGGTCCTCCGCGCCGTCATCGGTCAGATCCGGGAGCGGGGACGGACCGTCCTCCTCTCGACCCACGACCTCGACCTGGCGGCGCGCGTGGCGGATCGCGTGCTCGTGATGCGGGACGGGCGGATCGTCCGGGACGCGGCGCCGGACGACCTCGGCGACCCCGGCGCGAGCACGCCGACGACCGAGCGGCTCCGCCACGCGCTCCTGGCCGACCACGCCCTCGCGACGGAGGACGCCCCGTGTTCGTGACCCATCTTAAGAAGGAGCTCCGGCAGAGCGCCCCGACGCTCGCCGCGCTGGCCTTCCTCGTCCTCGTCGCCGCGCCGGGGTTCACGGCGGTCTACTTTCTCCTCCTCCACCCCGACTGGTCGTTCGACGCCGCCGACTTCGCCTGGCGGATCGCGGCGGTCGCGGCGGCGGCGGCGCTCCTCGCGCTCGGCGACGCGGCCGTCCCGGAGTCGCGGGAGGGGAACGCGGCGCTCCTGGCCCGCCTCCCCGGCGCTCTCGGCCCCTCGTTCCTCGCCCGGTCGATCGTGCTGGTCGTCGGGACGGTCCTCACCACGGCGCTCGCGTTCGCGGTCACGGCCGGAGCGTGCGCGGCGATCGGAGAGCGGCTCTGGTTCGGGACGACGTGGGCCGGACTCCTCGCGGGCGGCGGCCGCGTGGTCGGGATGGCCGCGCTCGGCGCGCTCTGGACGCTCGCCCTGGTGAGCGGCGTGCGGCGCGGCGGGCTCGCGTTCCCGGCCGCGGCGCTGGTGGCCGGCTTCGCGGTCGTGCCGACGTGGTGGGCGCTCCGGGCGGCCGGCGTCTGGCCGAAGTCGGGCGACGTCCCGTTCGCGATCGGCCTCCTCGCGGTCGCGGCGGCGCTGGCGGCGTGGATCGCGTTCCGCGGGTCGTTCCGATGGAGCCGCGGCCCGACCGCCGGCGCGTGGCGCGGAGTCGCGGCGCTGCTCGTGCTGACCGCGCCGATCCCGGCGCTCGGCGCGCTGCGGCATCACCAGTGGACGACGGTCGAGCCGGACGAAGACCTGCGGATCTTCTTCGCGCTCGCGGGCGCCGGCGGCCGGAGGCTGTATCTCTCGGCGGACCGACCCTGGAGCGGCGCGTGGACCCAGCCGCTGTCGCTGGTCGCCGACCTCGAGCGCGCGACGCTGGAACGAATCGACGGGATGATCCTGCCCGGAGGACACGCCCTCGGAGGTTTCGGCTTCCACCGACGGCCTCAACCGATCGTCCTCCACGTCCTCTCCCGAGACGACTGGTGCTTCGTCGACACCGTCACCGGCGAGACGATCCATCGCTCCCCCGGGAAGATCGTCTGGACCGGTCTCCCCGCGGCGTTCAAGGCGCGCCTCGCCGATACGCTTCGTCGGAGCGCGCCGATCGCGCTCCCCGACGGAAGGCCCGCTTGGACCGTGGCCGGGGAGATCCTGACGTTGGAGCCGGACGGATCGATCGGGAAGGTGCTTCCGCCGGATGGCTTCGTCCCGAGGTCGGGAGCCGGTCCGTGGGTCTCGAGCTTCGACCGCCGGGAGCTCGACCTCCGATCGATGCGGATCACCGAGCCTCGAGTCGGCCCGCGGACCGTCGCCGCCACGAGCGAGGATGGCACCCTCTGGTTCTGCGGCGGTGACGAGGAGGCCGGATTCGAGTACGTCTGGAAGTCCCGACTCGATGGCGAGGAACGCACGCTCACGGGCCCGCTCCTCCGGAATGCCGACGGCGACGCCTCCCGGCTGAGCTCGACCGGCCTGTATGCCCGCGACGGGAGGCTCGTCCTGACCGCGCTGAGCCGAGCTCAGCGTCCCTCGCGCTCGGTCCTCCTCGATCCGCGCGACGCCTCGCTCTCGCAGATCCCCGGCGGCGCGTTGGCGTTCGCCATCGACGAGGATGGCTCGGTCCTCGCCCGGACCCGCGACGGCCGCAGCATCGTTCGGTTCGACCCGGACACGGAGGCGGTCGAGGTCCTGTTCCCGCCGGGGCCGTAGGTCGCCCGCGCTCTCTCCCGAAGGGTGAGAGGGAGCCAGAACCTCCCTGGGGCAGGATCGTCGGCGGCCGTCCCTGGCCCGGCCCGCCGCGCGATCCTCACATGGCTCGCGCTCGGGGAGACGGGCAGCCGGGAACGGGACACCGGGGAACGGGAGGGGGAGAGGAAGACCGGGAGAACGGGCGCGGGCACCGGAGCGCCGATCGACCCGAGTCCCTGATCCCGGTCACCCGGCCTCCCGATCATCCGGTCCCCGGCCCCCGGTCACCCGGTCACCCGGTCACCCGCGGCCCGGTCTTCCCCTCCCCCTCCCGTTCCCCGGTGTCCGGCACCCGGTACACGATCGGTGGGCCCGGCATCCGCGCCCACCATCCGTCCTCCGTCCTCCGTCCTCCGTCCTCCGTCCGGGCATCGGCACGAAAACTCACGCCGATTCTTCATTCCAAAACCCATCGGTTCTGGAACAATGCCTCCATGACCCGACGCGACCTCCACCTCCGCCACCCCCACGAGATCGCCGCCGTCACGTCCCCGGCCCGCGCCGAGCTGATCGAGTCGTTCGCGGCCGAGGACGAGCTCTCGGTCGCCGAGCTCGCCGAACGGCTCGGCCGTTCGCTCGGGTCGGTCTACCACCACGTGAAGATCCTCCTCGACGTCGGCGTGCTGCGCGAGGCGGGGTCGCGGCGCCGCGGCCGGAAGGACGAGGCGCTCTACGCCCTCGCCGCCCGCCGGATCACCGTCGGGCCGTCCCCGGACTCGCCGGAAGGGGTCGAGGCGGCGCGGCGCGCCGCGGCGGCGATCTTCCGCGCCACCGGGCGCGAGCTCGCCGACGCGCTCGGTCAGCCGGACGTGCGACGCGAGGGGGCGGACCGCGAGGTGTTCGGCCTGCGCGGCCGGGCGCGGCTCACGAAGACGGAGCTGCGGCGCGTGAACGCTCACGTCGACGCGATCGTCGACATCCTCGAGGAGGCCCGCCGGACCCGCCGTCGACGCGGCCGGCACTACGCCTTCCTCGCCGCCCTCGCCCCGGCGCGCGGTCGCCGGGACGACGAAATGGAGTGAACGATGACCGGACCGCTC
>JBICIB010000714.1:0-3155 GCA_043101415.1 Planctomycetota bacterium JB042
CTCGACGAGATCGAGAAGGGGCACCCGAGCGTCCTGAACCTCTTCCTCCAGGTGTTCGAGGACGGCCGCCTGACCGACGCGCAGGGCCGGACGGTCTCGTTCAGCGAGGTGACGATCATCCTCACGTCGAACATCGGCGCGGAGACGTTCCGGACCAAGGAGTCGATCGGGTTCACCCAGCCGGCGAAGGCGAGCCCCGAGGAGACGCGCGCCCGGGCGAAGGAGGTCCTGAAGGGCCGGCTCCCGCCCGAGCTGATCAACCGCGTCGACGAGGTGCTGGTGTTCAACGCCCTGAGCGAGCAGAACATCCGCGACATCGCCCGGCGGCTCGTCGACCGCGCGATCGAGCGCTTCCGCGTCGACGGCAAGGAGATCGAGGTCGACGAGTCGGCGATCCGGTTCCTCGGCGACACGGGGTACGACGCCCTGTTCGGCGCGCGCCACCTGACCCGGAACGTCGAGCAGCTCCTTCTGCAGCCGCTCGCCCGCGAGACGTACTTCTCGGACTGGGAGCGCGTCGAGCGGATCAAGGTCTCGAAGGTCGGGAGCGCGCTGGTGTTCGAGAAGGTCCACCGCGACCCGCGCCAGGGCCTCGCCGCGAACCCGGTCACGACCTCCGGCGGAGCCTCGGACTCGTCCTGAACCGACGCTCGTGACATGCACGTGACGAACCACCGCTCCACCCGTCCGTTCGGACCGGTGGAGCGGCGCGCGTCTCGGACCGTCGTGCTCCGCTCCGCCGCGCCCCCCCCCTTCCCCTGGCCGTGGAGGCCCCCATGCGCCGCGCCGTCCGCCGTCCGCTCGCCCTCGCCCTCGCCCTCGCCCTCGTCGCCCCGCTCCTCCCGGCCGCGCCGCCGGACGGGGACGCGCTGACCGCCGCGCGCTCGGCCCTCGCCCGTCTCGACTTCGAGGCCGCGCGCGCGACGCTCGACGAACGGCTCGGCCGGACCGACGGGGCCGCCGATCGCGACGAGGCGCTCCTCCTCCGGGCGGTGACGCGGATCGCGACGTCCGACCCCGACGGGGCGCTCGACGACCTGCGGCGGCTGTTGGAGCGGTCGCCGGACCGGCCGGTCGCGCAGCCCGCGCGGTTGCTCGCGGCGGACGTGCTGACCCGGCTCGGCCGCCACCTCGAGGCGCTCGACCGGACCGACGAGGTCTTGACGCGCCTGCGGGCGGACGAACGACGCCACGGCATCGCGCTCCTGTACGTCGAGGCCGCCGACGAGCTTCTCCGCCCGACGTCCGAGGCGGCGGCGCGGACCTCCCCCCCGCCGTACGGCGCGGCGTACGAGCTGCGGCGGAAGGCGGAGGAGCTCGACGCGCTCGGACCGGACGCCGCCCGGGTCCGGCTCGTCCTCCTCCGCTGCGCCGATCGGCTGTCGAGGCCGCCCCGGGAGCGGATCGAACGGGCGACCGCCGTCCTCGAGGATCCCGGCGACGAGGACGCGGCCCGGGAGGCGCTCGAGCTGCTCGGGAACGCGCACCGGGACGGCGGCGACCTCCTCGCGGCCCGGGACGCGTGGTTCCGCCTCGCCGAGCGCGCGCCCGCGGCGGCGCGGACCGAGGACGTCCTGGGTCGTCTCGTCGCCCTCTTCCTCCGCTCCGACCTCCCCGACCTCGCCGACCTGGAGGGGGCCCTGGAGGCGCTCGACCGTCTGGAGGCGATCCCCCCCGCCGACGAGGCGGCGCGCCGGACGCGGGTCTCGCTCCGGCTCGAGGTCGCGCGCGCGCTCGCGGCCCGCCCTCCGTCGAGGGAGCTCGCGGTCGATCGCCTGGAACGGCTCGCCGCCCGGCCGGACGCGGACGGAGAGGTCCACCTGCTGCTCGCGGACCTGCGGGCGGAGGACGGCGCACCCGAGGACGCGCTCGCACGACTCTCGGAGGTCGTGGCGGAGCGTCCGCTCGACGACGTCACCCGGACGGCGATCCGACGCATCGGCGAGATCGCGAGGACGTCGTTCGAATCGGCGGTCGCGGCGGGGATCGCCGCCCGGGGGGAGGAGCGCGCCCGGTGGTTCGAGCGGGCCCGCGGGCTCGCGGAGAGGTTCGTCGAACACTCCCCCACCGACGCCGCCGTCCCGGGGATCGCGCGGACCCTCGCCCGCCTGGAGCAGCTCGAGGGGCGCGTGGACGAGGCGATCCGCCGGGCGGAGGAGGTCGCGCGGCGGTTCCCCGGCTCGGACGAGGCGACTCGGGCCCGGCTCGACGTCGCCCTCTGGACCGCGGAGGAGAAGGGAGAGTACGAGGCGGCCCTCGAACTCCTCCGCGCCCTCGAGGCCGACTCGCGCGACGCCGAGGCGGGACGACGACGCGCCGCGCTGGAACGTCCGGAGCTCCGGATCGAGCCGCCGCGACCGGCCGCGACCGACGTCCGCCCGGCCGTCGTCGTGCACACCCGGAACGTCGACCGGATCGAGGTCCAGCTCCATCGCGTCGACCCGGAGTCGATCTTCCTCGCCGCCGGGACGCTCGCCGGGCTGACCGCGCTCGACGTCGGCCTCATCCGGCCCGACGAGACGTTCGAGGTCGCGCTCGACGCCGCGCCGCACGCGCCGCACGAGCGGCGGATCGAGCTGCCGCCGTTCGACGGGCCGGGAGCGGCGATCGTCACCGTCCGCGCGGGGAGGCTCGAGGCGCGGACCGCGGTGATCGCCAGCGACCTCGACGTCCTGGCCGTCGCGACGGCGCGGGAGACCCGCGTCGTGGCCGACGGGGACGCGCCGCGGGCGCGCGTGGCGAGCGACGGACGGCTGCTCCCCGAGGAGGAGAGCGCCCCGTCCCGCGGGAGCGACGCCCGGCGCGAGGTGTTCGCGATCCGGGACGGCCACATGGCGGCGACGACGGTGGAGACGGGCGGTCCGGTCGAGGCGCCGCCCCGCCGGGCCCGGGGGTGGCTCGTCTCCGACCGCGAGCGGGCGCGGCCCGGGGACTCCCTCCGGCTGTTCGGCGTCGTGACAGACACGTCCGGGACGGAGCGGTCGCTCCGCCTCGACTGGCGGGACCGGCGGACCGGCCTCCTCCTCCGCTCCGAGCCCGTCGAGGCCGGAGCGACCGGAGCGTTCGCCGACGCGTTCACCGTCGACCCCTCCTTCCTGCATGCGACCACGGTCGACGTGGCGCTCGTCGGAGCCTCGGACGACGGCGAGCGGGTC
>JBICIB010000715.1:0-3303 GCA_043101415.1 Planctomycetota bacterium JB042
CCCGCGGCAGCGCCTCGGCGTAGACCGCGGCGCCGCCGATGACGAACACCTCCTCCGCGTCGGCCGCCGCGTCGAGCGCCTCGTCGAGCGACCGGACGACCGTCGCCCCCTCCGGCGCGAACGACGGGTCGCGGCTGAGCACGAGGTTCCGGCGGCGCGGGAGCGGGCGGCCGATCGATTCGAACGTCCTCCGCCCCATCACGACGACGTGGCCGATCGTCCGCTCCTTGAACCGGCGGAGGTCGGCGGGGAGGCGCCAGGGGAGGCCGCCGTCGCGGCCGATCAGGCGCCCGGGGCCGAGCGCGGCGATCAGGGTGAGGCGCATCGTCAGACCGCGACGGGCGCCTTGATGCCGGGGTGGTGTTCGTACCCCTCGAGCGTGAAGTCCTCGTACCGGAAGTCGAACAGCGAGCGGACGTCCGGGTTCAGCGTCATCGACGGTGGCGGGAACGGCGTGCGCGAGAGCTGGAGGTCGACCTGCTCGAGGTGGTTCAGGTAGAGGTGCGCGTCGCCGAGCGTCAGCACGAACTCGCCCGGCGCGAGGTCGGTCACCTGCGCGATCATCCGCGTGAGGAGCGCGTACGAGGCGATGTTGAACGGGACGCCGAGGAAGACGTCGGCGCTCCGCATGTAGAGCTGGCACGAGAGGCGTCCGTCGTTCACGTAGAACTGGAACAGCGTGTGGCACGGCGGGAGCGCCATCCGATCGATCTCGCCGACGTTCCAGGCGCTCACGACGAGGCGGCGCGAGTCCGGGTTCCGGCGGATCTCGTCGACCAGCCACGTGATCTGATCGACCGTCCGCCCGTCCACCGCCGTCCAGCTCCGCCACTGCTTGCCGTACACCGGCCCGAGCTCGCCGTCCTCGTCCGCCCACTCGTCCCAGATCGTCACCCCCGCCTCCTGCAACGACCGGACGTTCGTCTCGCCGCGGAGGAACCAGAGGAGCTCGTGGACGACCGACTTCAGGTGGATCCGCTTCGTCGTCACCAGCGGGAAGCCGTCGGCGAGGTCGAACCGGAGCTGGTGCCCGAAGATGGAGATCGTCCCGGTCCCGGTCCGGTCCCCCTTCCGCGCGCCCTGGTCCCGGATCGTCCGCAGGAGGTCGAGGTACGCCTTCATGCCGCCCATCGTAGGTCGCGCCGCGCGGCGGCCGAAGCCGATTTCGGAAGGGGGCGGGGGCTCGCGCGTCGCTCGGGGAGTTCGACCCCGGCTCCCGCACGTTTTCCCGGGAAGGCGCGCCGCGCCGGCGGCGTCCAAGCGGGGGTCGCGCTCCGTCCCGGGGGTCTCGTGGGGTCGATCCGTCGCGCCTGGCTGTTGCTCCTGACGCTCGGGCCGCTCGCGGGCGGGGCGGGGGCGTCCGACCTCGAGCTGGTCGTGCTCGACGCCGCCGATCAGCCGCAGGCGGGCGTCGCGCTCCGGCTCCTCGTCGAGCCGGACGGCGGGGGGGCGCCGCACGAGGTCTGGCGCGGCGAGACCGACGTCGCCGGCCGGGCGCGCGTCCCGGGGCCGGCCGATCGCGTCGATCCCGGTTTCTGGCGCGAGCTCGCGACCTGGCATCCGCTCCGGGTGGAGATCCTCATCCCGACCCCGTGGCCGCTCGCGGTCCGCGTGCCGCCGGAACGGCTCGAGCCGGGGCGGCCGCTCCGGCTCGGCATCCCGACGACGGCGCGCCTTCGGGCGCACGTCATCGACCGCCGCGGCCGGCCGATCGACGACGCGGTCGTCCGGCTCCTCGGTCGCCTGGCGAGCGACGAGCCGTGGCGCGAGATGGACGAGCGGACGACCGGCGCCGAGGGAGAGGTCCGGTTCGACCACGTGATGGCGGGGCTCGAGGTCCTCGTCTTCGCGGCCGGGAAGCGGGGGCGTTGGCAGCCCGCGGAGACGGTCTCCCGGGCCCCCTCGCGGGCCGGCGAGGAGGCGACGGTGCGGCTCCACTTCCGCGCGCCGAACACCGTGTTCCGCCTCCGCGTCGTCGACGTCGACGGCGCGCCCCTCGCCGGCCGGACGGTCTGGATCGACCGGCGCGTCGACGGCGTGTCGATCGATCCGCCGGACGTCGCGATGCCCGGCGCCCCGACCCGCGCCGACGAGGACGGCGACGTCGAGGTCCGGCTCGACCGGGCGGCGTCGGCGGGCCGCGCCGTCTCCCTCGTTCTCTCGATCCCGGATCCGGCCGACGAGTCGCGCCGCGCCGGCCCGTGGGCGCGGGCCGTCGTCGACGTCACCGCCCGGCTCGACCCCGGACGGGTCGCGCTGGGCGAGGTCGTCGTCGCGCCGATGCCGCGTCTCGCCGCCGGCCGCGTGGTCGACGACGCCGGGGCCCCGGTCGCCAAGGCGGTGGTCGTCGTCTACGAGGACGTCGCCGCCTGCTTCCCGGCCCGCGACGCGCTCGGGCCGATCTCGGTCCCGCACCCTTCCCTCGACGGGTCGTTCCTCGTCCGCCGCGCCCGCACGAAGACCCGGGAGGACGGGACGTTCGAGGTCCGGGGGGACGCGCCGCCGCGCGACCTCTGGATCGTCGTCCGCCGTTCCCCCTACGAAGAGACCGCCGCCGCCCGGCTCTCCCCGGGGGACGACGGTCTCCGGTTCGTGCTCCGCCGGCCGGCGGAGTGAACGGACGGCCGGTGCGCGCCGGTCAGCCGGCCGCCTCCTGCTCCTCGAACGGGTACCGGAGGTCGGGCGGCGGCGGCGCCGAGTCGCGCCCCGCGTCCCCCTTCAGGTAGTGCTCGAACCAGCGGAGCATGCGGAGGTTGTAGTCGTACCGCGCGGCCGCCTTCCGGTTGCCGTGCCCCTCGCCCGGATACCAGACGAGGCGGACCGGGACGTTGTCGAGCACCTTCAGCTGCCGGAACAGCTCGAGCGACTGCGACGGATGGACCCGCGGGTCGTCCTTGCCGTGCATGATCAGGAGCGGCGTGCGCGCCTGCTCGACGTAGTAGATCGGGCTCCGCTCGAGGAAGAACTGCCAGTCGTCCCAGACCCGCTTCCGCGCGTGGACGAGGTACATCTCGTTCGGGATGTCGGTCGAGCCGGACTTCGAGATCTGGTCGCTGATCCCGACGAACATCACGCCCGCCTTGAACCGCTCGGTGTGCTTGGTCGAGCACCACGCGGTGGCGAAGCCGCCGTACGACCCGCCGGTGATCCCGACCCGCTCGGAGTCGACGAGGCCGATGCCGATCAGGTGGTCGACGGCGTCGATCAGGTCGTCGAACTCCTTCCCGCCGTAGTCCGCCTGGCCCGCCTTCGAGAACTCGACGCCCTTCCCGGTGCTGCCGCGGTAGTTCGGGTAGAAGACCG
>JBICIB010000716.1:0-4550 GCA_043101415.1 Planctomycetota bacterium JB042
GAAGATCGCGCGGTGCGCGCCCGACGTCTGGCCGAAGAACGGGTTGTCGCTCGGGATCGTGCCGTCCCGCTCGATCCGGAGCACCTTCCCGGTGAACGTCGCCAGCGTCTGCACCGGGTCGCCCCCGGACCAGCCGTCGCCGGTCGTGACGTACAACCGTCCGTCCGGCCCGCACTCGACCGCGCCGCCGTTGTGGCTCCCGCTCGATCCGGTCGCGTTGAACGGGAGGTCGATCAGGGTCGTCTCCGTGCCGTCCGAGACGTTCGCGTCGGCGACGCTCGCGGTGATCCGCACCACGCGGTTGTGTCGCGGGTTGTCCTGCATGACGAACGCGTGGACGTGCCCGTTCGTCGCGAACTCCGGGTCGAACGCGAACCCGCGCAGTCCCGACGACTTGTGGGCCAGCGGAGTCCCCCCCGCCCCCTTCGGCACGTCGAACGTGTGGAACGGCGTCGGCAGCAGCGTCCAGGCGTCGCCGCCGGCCGCGGGGACGGCGACGCGCAGCCGCCCTTCGACGCGCTCGCCGACGAACATCCGCCCGTCCGGCGCGAACGCGAGGCTCGCCGGCGACCGGAGCCCCGAGACCACCGTCGTCACCTCGAACCCGTCGGGCGGGTCGGCCGACAGGAACGGCGCCGACGACAGCAGCGACGAGAGGGCGGCGGCGAGACGGACGGACGAGGAGGCGCGGGGCATGAGGGACTCCGGGGCGGGAGGCGCCCCGGTTGGACGAGGCGACGGTCGCCCCGGTTCCCCCTCGACCAGGATCCAGACCTCGAGGTCGACCCGATCGAACCATCGACCGCCGTCGGCACGGGGACGCAGGAGCCCCTCCTCGCGATCTCCACCGCGGTGCGAGGGCGCTTACGCTGGTTCGGACGAATCGCGCGACGTCCGTGCCGGAGGTCCCCTCGTGACCGACGCTCCGATCCCCCTGTTCGTCCTCGCGGGAAGGGACCCGTCGGCGCACGCGTTGCCGCCGGGGAGCCGCGAGCACCCGCTCGTCGCCTACAAGGGGGCCGAGCTCCGGATCGACGGCCGACCGATGGTCTCCCGCCTGGCCGACGCGGCGGGCGCGTCCGGCCGGTTCGACCCGGTGTTCGTCGTCGGTCCGCGGCACGTCCACGGGGAGACCGGCCTCCCGGTGATCGACACGGACGGTCGCCTGGCCGAGAACGTCCGCGCCGCCGTGGAACGGTTCTCGACCGACCGGGCCGCGGGCGCGATGGCGTTCCTGACCTGCGACGTCCTCCCGACCGCCGACGAGCTCCGCGCGGCGACCCGGGACCTCGACGGCGCGGAGGCGTGCCCGCTCTTCTACCCGCTGATCCGAGCCCCCGGCCGCGAGACGCTCGCCGCGTCGGCGTGGAAGCCGTCGTACCGGGTCCGGCCGGAGGAGGGGGCCGATCCGGTCGAGATCCTCCCCGGCCACCTCGTCGTCGTCGACCCGCGCGCGATCCGCCTCGAGCTGGCGTACCGCCTCCTCGACGTCGCGTACCGGACGCGGAACGAACCGGTGGAGCGACGGCGGCGTTCGATGGTCCGGCGGGTCCTCGGGAACCTCCTCTGGGAGGACGTGCGCCACCTCCTCGGGGCGCGGGTCCCGGACCTCACCTGGTCGGTCCTCACGCGCGGCACGCGCCTCGCCCGCGGCCTGCGCGCCGGCGCCCTCACCCGCGCGGCACTCGAGCGCCTCGTCGGCCGCCTCGCGCTCCGTCACGCCTGGCGGCGCCGCCACCCGTCCCTCGCGATCCGCCTGCCGATCGTCGACGCGCTCGGACTCGCCCTCGACATCGACACCGAGGAGGAGGCGGCGGAGCGCGGCGCGGTGCTCCGGCGAGCGCCGCCTCGCGACGCCGGCGCGTGAGCCTCGCCGCCCGGGGCGCGGCGAGCGCGCCTCACGCGCGCGCGAAGTCGAGGTGGCCGAGGCCGACGTTCGTGCGGAGCAGCTTCACCCGGACGCGACGGCCGACCTTGAGGTCGTGGCCGCCGCGGACGACCCTCCCCTCGACCGGCATCTCGAGGAGCCGGACCCAGGTCCCCTTCTCCGACGCCCCGGAGACGAGCGCCTCGAACCGCTCGCCGATCCGCGGGCGGAGCAGGAGCGCGGCCGCCGACTTCTTGAGGCGCCGCTCCGCCTTCTCCGCCGCGTCCTCCATCCGGGTGCACTGCAGCGCGATCGCGTCGAGCTCGGTCCGCGAGTACGGCGGCGCCGCCTCCGCGAGGGCCGCCTTCAACAGACGCTGCGTGACGAGGTCGGGATAACGGCGGTTCGGCGCGGTCGAGTGGGTGTAGTCGCGCACGGCGAGGCCGAAGTGCCCGGGACCCTCCACGCCGGCCGGCTCGACGAGGTACTCCCCGCGGCCGAGCAACTTGATGATCGCCAGCGAGAGGTCGGGGAATCGGAGCGGGTCGTCCTTCCGGCGGCGGGAGAGGAAGTCGCGGAGCGCCTGCGAGTCCGGCGCGGCCGGGAGCGGGACGCCGTGCTCGGCCGCGAGGTCGGCGATCTCGTCCCAGCGCTCCGGCGTCGGCACCGCCCGGTGGATCGAGTCGAACCCCTTCGCCCGGAGGAAGCGGGCGTTCACGCCGTTGGCGGCGATCATGAAGTTCTCGATGAGGCGGGTCGCCGGGTTCTTCTCCCGGACCTCGAACGCCGCGACCCGCTCTCCCTCGAAGACGACCTTCGGCTCGTGCGTCTCGAACTCGAGCGCGCCGCGTTCGAAGCGGAGCCGCTCGAGCGCCCTCGACGCGACGTCCTGCAGGCGGAGCAACTCGTCCAGCCCGGGGACGGCGGCCGCCGCGTCCGGGAGCGGCGCCAGACCGTCGAGCCACGCCCCGACGCTCGGGTACGCGAGCTGGGCCGCGTTCCGGACCACGGCGCCGTACACCCGCTCCTCCAGGAGGCGGCCGTCCGCCGCGACCACGAACTCGGCGACGTGCGCGGCGCGGTCGACGTCGGGGTTCAGCGAGGTGAGGTCGGTCGACAGCCGCTCCGGCAACATCGGGAAGATGCGGGCCGGCGTGTAGACCGACGTCGTGTTGTGCCCGGCGTGTCGGTCGACCGCGCACCCCGCGGGGACGCGCGCGTCGACGTCCGCGACCGCCACGAGGACGCGGATCGCGCCGCCGTCGACCGGCTCCGCCCACGAGAGCTGGTCGAGGTCCTTCGAGTCGTCGTTGTCGATCGAGCACCAGGGGAGGCCGGTCAGGTCGACCCGATCCCCCGCCGGGACCGGGACGTCCTCGAGCGCGTCGACCTCCTCCACCACCGCGGACTCGAACGAGACGAGCAGCCCGCGTTCTCTCAGGGCGACCTCCGCGAGGCGACGGAGCTCTTCACGGTGCGAGGTTCTCGGGTCCATCCCTTCATCGTACGGAACGGGCGGTCGGCGCGGTCGGGGATCGCGGCCTCAGGGGATCGACGACGCCGTACCGAGGTCGTTCGCCACCCAGCGGTTGTCGAAGGCGACGGAGACGTCCCAGCCGTCGACGCCGTCGCTCTGCTTCACGTCGTTGGCGAGCGCCGCGTTGTCGACCGTCCCGGCGCCGAAGACGATCCCGTTCCCGCCGGCCCGACGGACCACGTTTCGCGCGACGACGTTCTCGGAGCTGGTCAGGACCACGAAGATCCCGTTGCCGCCCGAGCGGACGACGCGGTTCCCGAGGATCCGGTTCCTCCACGCGCCGTCGCGGAGCTCGATCCCCGAGGAGCTCGGCTTCACGATCCGATTGCCGGCGACGATGCAGTCGTCCGCCCCCTTCAGCACGATCCCGCCGACCGGGCCCTTCGTGATCCGACCCCCGAGGATCCGATGTCGTGACCCCACGACCCTCAGCTCCCCCGCCATGCGCGTCCCCCGCACGGTGTGCCCGACGCCCGCGATCCGGACCGGCTGGCCGTTCGGGTTCCCGGTCACCCGGGTCCGGTCGACGACGTGGCCGAGGCCGTCGATCACCAACGTGTCGGTCGAGGAGGACTCGCGGTCGATCCGGTTCCGCTCGAGGACGCAGGCGCGCGTCGCGGCGAGCGACTCGATCGCCGGCCCCCCGGTCCCTGCGAGGCGGCACCGGTCGACGTGCACCCCGCGCCCCGCCTCCAGCCGGATGCCGCCGGCGCCCGTCCCGGAGACCCGGCACCGGGAGAGCCGGACGCCGCGGCTCGCGCCGGTGACGCGGAGGCCGCAGCCGAACGCGTCGTCCACCCGGATCTTCTCCAGCTCGATCCCGACGCTGTCGTGGATCACGACGCCGTCGCTCCCCTCGTTCCGGAACCGGAGGCCCCGCACCACGATCCCGCTCGAGGAGACGATCTCGAGCCCCGCCCCGGGATGGCCCGCCGAATCGACGACGACCTTCCCCTTCGCCCGGATCTCGAGGTCGTGCCTCCCGACGACCGCGATGGCCTCCTCGTACACGCCCCCCTCGACGACGATCAGGCCGCCGGTCGGGGCGACGACGAGCGCGTGCTGGATGGACGGGTACTCCGCCGGGACGTGGAGCACCGCGGTCGCGTCTCCCTCGAACGAGTTCCCCGCGTACAGGTCGGACGC
>JBICIB010000717.1:0-12057 GCA_043101415.1 Planctomycetota bacterium JB042
GGGCCGCCGAACCGCGAGTCGCGACGAGGCCCCCCCGATCGGATCGGTCCCGGGGCGGACCCCGGCGATCGTCGTCCCGGCGAGGCGGGCCGCGGCGGTCGTCGTCGCGGCGCGGGCCGCCGAACCGCGAGTCGCGACGAGGCCCCCCCCGATCGGAGCGGTCGCGGGGCGGACCCCGGCGATCGTCGTCCCGGCGAGGCGGGCCCCGTCGGTCGTCCCGTCGCGGGCCGCGCGCACGCGAGGCGTGGCGCCGGCCTCCCCGGTCGTCCCGATCGGAACGGTCGCGAGGCGGTCCCCGTCGATCGTCGTCCCGGCGCGGCGGCCCGCGACGGTCGTCGTCGCGGCGCGGCCCGGGCGGCCGTTTCGACCACGGCTTCTTCCGGAACGGCTTCTTGGAGGAGGGGCGTCGCGGGCGCTCCTCGCCGGAGTCGTCGCGCTCTTCTTCGGACGTCATGTCAGCCTCGCCCCCTCGGGGATCGGAAAGCCGCGCAGGAACGAGGCCGCGTCGGCCTCCTTCCTCCCGGCGCGGAGGAGTCGGAGGACGCGCAGCGTGCCGTACCCCGTCTGGATCTCGAGCGTCTCCCCGGCGCGGACGACCGTCCCCGGCAGCACCCCCGGCGCTCCCGTGTCGACGATCTCGGCGCGACGGACGATCACGCGTTCCTTCCCGCCCCCCTCCACGGGCGCGGTCGCGAAGGCGCCGGGCCACGGCGTCATCGCGCGGACGTGGGCGTCGATCTCCTCGGCCGGCCGCGACCACTCGACCTTCCCCTCGCTCTTCTCGAGCACCGGCGCCATCGTGACCAGGCGCTCGTTCTGGCGGGTCCGCGGCGCGCTGCCGTCGTCCAGCGCCGCGAGGTTCCGCTCGAGCAGCGCCGCCGCCACCGGCGCCATCCGCTCGGCGAGCTCGCCGGCGTTCTCGGTCGGTCGGATCTCCATCCGCTCGACGTCGATCACGTCCCCCGCGTCGAGCTTCTTGACGACGTGCTGCAGCGACACGCCGGTCTCGCGGTCGCCGGCCGCGATCGCGCGGGCGATCGGCGCCGCCCCCCGCCACCGCGGCAGGATCGAGCCGTGCAGATTCACGATCGCCTTCGACGCGAGCCCCAGCACCGTCCGCCCGAGGATCTGCCCGTACGCGACGACGACGATCAGGTCCGGCTTCTCGGCCCGGAGCCGTTCGATCGCCTCGGGCGTGTTGATCCGCTCCGGCTGGAAGAGCGGCAGGTCGAGCTCGGCCGCGCGCGCCGCGACCGCCGACCGCTCGATCTTCCGTCCGCGCCCCTTCGGCCGGTCCATCGCCGTGACGACCAGACGGAGGTCGTGCCCCGACGCGCGCAGCAGGTCGAGCGTCGGGACGGCGAACGGCGAGGTGCCGAGGAGGACGACGTTCATCGAGGGGGCCGGAGGGTCGGCTCGACACGAAACGGCGGCTTCGTGCCGGGCACGAAACCGCCGCCTCGAGGAACGAGCTCGCTCAGACGTTCACGCCGAGGTGCTCGTTGCACACCCGCTTCAGCTCGTCGACGGTGCGGCCGCCGCCGATGAGCCGGTGGACCTCCTGCCCGTCCTTGAACAGGATGAGGGTCGGGATCGCCGTCACGCGGTACCGGACCGCGATCTCCGGGTGGTCCTGCGTGTTGTGCTTCGCCACCTTCACGTTCGGGGCGACGTCGTCGGCGAACCGCTCGACCGTCGGCGCGAGCTGGCGGCACGGGCCGCACCACGGCGCCCAGAAGTCGACCAGGACCGGCGCCTCCGACTCGAGCACCTCCGGGCCGAACGATTCGTCGGTCACTTCGATCACGTTTCGGGCCATCGCTCTGCCTCCATCTCTCTCTCGATCTCGTCGGTGCGCTCCGGCGGCGCCGCGGGCGACTCCGATGCGGGTTCGCTCCCCGAGGTTTCCGCGGGAGCGCCGTCGGCCGAGTCGGCCGCGGACCCGAGGAGTTCGCGCTCCTCGTCCGTCGGCCCCTCGCCCATCTCGACCTCGATCTCCTGGAACTCCTCGAGCGTGAAGTCCGACTCGTCCTTCAGGGAGATCTCGATCTCGTCGAACGACCCGACCTGGGCCGCCCGCACCCTTCCGCGCCGGGCCAGTTCCAGGAGCGCCAGGAAGCGGCCGATCACCGACTCCCGGTCCTTGGACCCCTCGAACAAACCCGTGAATCTAACAGCTTTTCGCTCCCGCAGGATGGCGAAGACCTCGTCGATGTACTCCCGGAGCGGTTTTTCGGTCTTCAGGAGGCGCGGCATCCGCGTGAAGCCGGTCTCCTTCAGGATGACCGCGAACGCCTTCACGAGGTCCATGAGATCGATCTCCTCGAGCTCGATCTCCTTCTCCTCGCCGACGACCTTCGGGGGGCGGTACGGGTAGATGAGCGCCCGCTCCTGCGCCAGGTCCTTCAGGTCGCGGCTCGCCATCTTGAACCGCTTGTACTCGAGCAGCTGCTGGATCAGCTCGTCCTCGGGGTTCAGCTCCTCCTCGAGGTCGACCTCCTCCTCGATCGGGAGGAGGGTCCGGGACTTGATGAGCATCAACGTCGACGCCATCACCAGGAACTCGCCGGCGACGTCGACGTCGAGCTCCTGCATCTCCTTGATGAACGACAGGTACCGGTCGCAGATCTTCGCGATCGGGATCTCGTTGATCTCGACCTCCTCCTGCTTCACCAGGTGGAGCAGGAGGTCCATCGGACCGCTGAAGTTGTCGAGCGCGACGGAGTACGTCATGTCGGCCTACAACCATCCCCCGTAGGTGTCGGTCCACCAGTCCCAGGTCGGCTCGAACGTGCTCCGCAGGATCTGCTGGAGGGCGCTGTTCTCGAGCCCCCAGTGGTTCGGCGGGGCCCAGACCATCAGGAGGATCAGCACCAGGAAGCCGACCGCGTCGAGCCGGTACCAGATCGACTGGACCGGTCGAGGAAGAAGGTACGCCAGGAAGCGGGAGCCGTCCAACGGCGGAATCGGGATCAGGTTGAAGATCGCGAGCAGGATGTTGATGAAGATCCCGAACCGGAACAGCTGGCTCGCCAGCTCGGCCGAACCGGCCTTCCCGAACTGGACGAACAGGCCGGTGAAGATCAGCGCCTGGAGGAGGTTGGTCAGCGGCCCCGCCACCGCGATCAGGGCGAAGTCGCGGGCCGGGTGGCGGAGGTTCTCCTTCACCACGGGCACCGGCTTGCCGGCGCCGAAGATGAACGGCGACCCCGAGAAGAGGAGGAGCGCCGGGAGGAGGACCGACATCACCGGGTCGAGGTGAGGGATCGGGTTCAGCGTGACCCGCCCGCGCGCCTTCGCGGTCCCGTCGCCGCAGGCGTTCGCCACGAACGCGTGCGCGGCCTCGTGGAGGGCCACGGCGAGCAGCAGGATCGCGAGCTTCCCGAAGTTGAGCGCGGTGAAGGCGTCGGCCAACGGATCTCCTCGAGAGGGCCGGACGATTCTAGCCCGCCGATCCCCCGATCGCGCCCGTCGGAGAGGGTCCCGGCGTTGAGATCGCGCCTCGCGTCGAGTAGCTTCGACACCCTCCTAGGTCCCTTTGCCGCAACCGGTTGACGGCCAAGCCCGCGGGCGGCGCGGCCCTCCGACGACATGACTCCGGAACCCGAACCGACGCCCGACGACGCGCGCGACCGCATCCTCGACGAGGGACGGAAGGTCCTCCTCGCCGGCGCGGACTGTCTCCGGGCGATGGCGGACGGCCTCGACGACGGGTTCGTCCGGGCCGTCGACGCGGTCCTCGCCTGCCGCGGCAAGGTCGTCACCACCGGCATCGGCAAGGCCGGCCACGTCGCGTCCAAGATCTCGGCCACGCTCGCAAGCACTGGAACCAGCTCGATTTACCTCCACCCCAGCGACGCGCTGCACGGCGACCTGGGGCGGGTCCGGAGCGAGGACCTCGTCCTCCTCCTCTCGAACAGCGGGGCGAGCCGCGAGCTGGTCGAGCTCCTCCCGCCGCTCCGCTCCATCGGGGCCGCCCTGGTCGCGATGACCGGCGAGAGCCGGAACCCGCTGGCGCAGGAGGCGGACGTCGCCCTCTGCTTCGGCCGTCACGACGAGGCGGGGCACCTCGGCCTCGCCCCGACGACCTCGACCACCGCGATGCAAGCGCTCGGCGACGCGCTCGCGATGGCGGTCCTCGCCCGGCGGCGGTTCTCGCCGGCGGAGTTCGCCCGCTACCACCCGGGCGGCGCCCTCGGCCGGAGTCTCCTCCGTGTCGAGGATGTCATGCGGACCGGCGAGCGGAACCCGGTAGCGTCGCGGGAACTCGCGCTGTCGGAAGTGCTCGGGCGGATGTCGGCGACCCCCGGCCGGCCCGGGGCGATGAGCCTCGTCGACGCGGGCGGCCGGCTCGAGGGGTTCTACACCGACGGGGACTTCCGGCGGCAGGTCGAGGAGGCGGAGAAGGACGAGGGATTCCGGTTCCTCGCCCGACCGATCCACGAGTTCATGACGCTCCACCCGAAGACGATCGCGCCGGACCGGCTCGCCCAGGAGGGGATGCGGACGATGCGCGAGGCGAAGATCGACCAGCTCCCGGTCGTCGACGCGGACGGCCGGCCGATCGGGCTGCTCGACGTTCAGGACCTCCTCGACGTGAGGGTCCTCGGTTGACGCCGCACGTCGTCCACCCCGACGCGGTGAAGGGGGTCCGGCTGTTCCTGATGGACGTCGACGGCGTCCTGACCGACGGACGCCTCTGGTTCGGGACCGGCGGGTTCGCGATGAAGGCGTTCCACGTCCGGGACGGCATGGGGATCGCCAACCTCCACCGGGCCGGCGTCCTGACCGGGATCGTCTCCGGCCGGGACGACCCGGGGGCCCGGCATCGCGCCGAGGAGCTCGGGATGGCGGTCATCGTCACCGGAGAATCGCGCAAGGGGAACGCCGTCGAGCGCATCCTCTCCGAGCGCGGGCTCACCGCCGATCGGGTCGCGTTCCTCGGCGACGACGTGAACGACCTGCCGGCGATGATGAAGGTCGGCCTCCCGCTGGCGGTCGCCGACGCGCACCCTGAGGTCCGGTCGTTCGTCCGGTACGTGACCCGGGCCCGCGGCGGAGCGGGAGCGGTGCGCGAGGTCGCCGACGCCATCCTCGGGGTCGAGAGCGCCTTCGACGAGGAGGGCGCGTGAACCTCCGGGTCGTCGTCCGCTTCGCGCTCGTCCTGTTCGGCGGCGTCGTCCTCGTCTGGATCTTCGGCGTCGACGCCGACGAGGCGCTGCTGGGGAAGCGACGGGAGAGGATCGCGGTCGACGACGGCGGCGCGAAGACGACGATCCCGGGGGCGGGGACCTCGCGCGAGACCGACGTGGCGCTGACCGACGCGGTCATCCCCGTCCGCGAGGAGCTCGAGGACCAGCCGGGCGTCCTGGTCCAGAAGTACGCGATCCACATCGGCCGAACGGAGAGCGCCGGCGCCAAGAAGATGCCGGCCGAGAACGTCCGGATCGACATCTACAACAAGCGTCCGCCGCCCGAGGAGCGCCTGGTCGCCCTCGTCCACGGAGACCTCGGGACGCTCTACTTCGCGACCGCGCCGGACGCCGCGGCCGGGTTCCGCGACGCCGCCGTCCACACGATGACGCTCGAGAAGAACGTCCTCGTGGAGTACCTCGACGAACACGGCGACATCGTGACGACCATGCGCTCGGAGCGCCTCGACCTGGCGGAGTCGTCCTTCGAGGTCCCCGGGCGCGCGCGCATCGAGCAGGTCGGCATGACGATCGAGGGGGACGGCCTTCGGTACGACAAGTCGAACGGCTCGTTCTCGCTCGAGCGGAACGTCGTCGTCACGGGGACGCGTTTCGGCCTCCCCGAAGCGGCGCCCAAGGAACCCGGCCCCGACGACGCGCCGGCGTCCGTGAAGACGATCCGGTGCAAGGGCCGGTTCTCGTTCGTGCCGGCGGAGGACGACCCGGACGCGCCGGACCGCGGCGGCGACGAGCAGCTCGCGTCGCTCGGCGGCGGACTGCTCACCTTCCGGGAGGAGGTCGTCGGGACGCAGGACGACTCCGAGCTCCGCTGCGACGAACTCGAGATCACCCTGGAGGACGTCCCCGCGGCGACCCCCGGCGAGAAGGGGACGCTGGAGGTGACGAACGTCCTCGCCGAGGGGACGCCGTCGAGGCCGGCGATCCTGACCAACCGGCAGGGGACGCTCGTCGGGGAGACGCTCCACCTGGTCGAGACCGAGGACGGGCAGGTCGTCACGCTGGACGGCCGGCCGGAGATCCGGGAGGCGTCGTTCGGCGGCGGCGACGCGAAGGAGGACGCGACGACGTTCGACGCCGGCGCGCGCAGCCGCATCGTGGTCCGGCCGAGCCCCGCGGCCGCGGACGACCCCGCGCCGGGCGGCGACGACGTGGCGCAGGAGACCGCGGCGACGGTCCTCGAGCTCCGCGACGACGCGTTCCTGGAGACGAACAGCGCCGACGCGGGGAAGCGGTTCCGCATCGAGGGGCACGCGATCGATCTCGAGTTCGGCGAGCGATCCGTCGCCGCCGCCGACCCCGACGCGCCGCCGGAGAAGGAGCTCCGCCTCGAACGGCTCGTCGGGACCGGCGACGCGAGCGGCGAGTTCTCCGGCGGGACGTTCCGGGGCGACCTCGTCGTCGCGGTCCCGGTGACCGCCGAGGACGGGACGTCGAGCTTCGCCGTCACCGTCTCGCCGAACCCGGTCGTCACGATCGTCGAGCCCGCGACCGACTCGCGCCCGGAGACCCGGGTGACGATCGAGTCGAAGGACGGCACCCTCACCTACACGCCGCCCGCGGGACCGGACGACCCGACCCGCGCGGTCTTCCACGCCGGTTCCGAGCCGGTCGACCTCCGCGTCGAGGAGGGGGGCCGCCTGACGACCACGCTCCTCGCGCACCGGTCGATCGAGGTCGACCTCGGGGCCGGCGAGGACGCCCTCCGGGCGCTCGTCGCGACCGGCGACGTCTCGTTCCGATCGGTCGTCCAGGGGGTGACCGGCGAGGGCGAACGGCTGAGGCTCCTCCCGGCCGGAGAGGGGAAGCGGAAGTTCGTCCTGACCGGAGCTCCGGCGACCGCCCGGCTCGAGGACGAGACGAAGGGCCGGCGCGAGGTGACGGCGCCGTCGATCGGGTTCGACCCGGAGACCGGAGAGCTCCTCGCGGAGGGCGGGTTCGAGGCGACGGTCGCCGGCCTCGCGATCGCCGGCGACGACGGTCCGATGGGCGGCGCGGCGGGAGACGCGGCGCCCGGCCTGTTGTCCGGTCGGAGCATGCGTCTCACGACGCGCGAGACGGACGGGTCGACGCTCCTCCACGCGAACGGCGACGTCCGGTTCGAGGAGCCGGAGCGGGACCTCGTCGCGACCAGCGACCGCCTCGACTACGACGAGGCAACGGGCGTGGCCGAGCTCCGCTCCGACGGCGACACGCCGGCGTCGGTCACCCGATCGTCCCCGGCGGCGGACGGCGCGCCGCCGCAGACGGTCGGCGTCACGGGACCGTTCATCCGGCTCGCTCAGGAGACCGGGACGCTGACGTGCCCCGATCGCGGGGTCGTGACGCTGCTCCGCCCCGCGCACGCGGGCCAGAGCGAGATCCGGATCGTCGCCCGCAGCCGTGGACCGGTTCGCTACCTGGAGGACCGGCTCGTGCTCGAGCACGACGTCGTGGTCGGTTTCGACGAGGACGGCACCGAGGCGCGGGCGCTCTGGTGCGACCTCTGCACCGTCTTCTTCCGCGACTCCGACGCCGCGGCGAGCGACGATTCCTCCGAGACGGGGAGCGGGACCGCGGGGCTCGACCGTATCGTGGCGGAGGGTCGCGTCCACCTGGAGCAGACCGCCCCGCGCGAGCTGATCGCGGAGGGGCAGCGCCTCGAGTGGACGCTCTCCGAGGACGACGAGGTGATCTTCCTGAGCGGCACCGCCCCCCAGTGCTGGGTGGTCGGGCTCCTCGGAGATCGGGACGTTCGGGACGAGGCGGACTGGTTCCGCCTCCGAAAGAACAGCGACGAGGTCGAGGCGCACAACGGCCGGACCGTGTTCGTCGATTCGACGAGCGGGCGGTGACCGGACCGATGGACGGCGTCGAGGTCGGGAGGGCCACGCGAGCGCGTGGGGGCGGTCGGAAATCATCTCCGTAGGGCGTCCGCCGCCCTGGTCGGCACGACGCTGCTCCTGGCGGCGGCGGCCGCGGACGCGTGGGCCCAGCCGCACAGCGGGCGCGACGCCACCGTCCCGAAGGCGGAGGAGCCTCCCCGCCGGTTCCGCCTGAACTACGAAGGGGCGCGACGCTACCTCCTGCGCGACGGCGATCCGGCGAACGAGGACGCGCCGTACGTGATCGCGGTCGCCGGCGGGGCGAAGCTCTGGTTCGAGGACTACTTCCTCACCGCCCGGAACATCCTGATCTGGGTCGACGACGGCTCGCTCTCCTCCGCCCCGATCGAGGGAGACGCGAACGAAGGGCGCGAGGATCGCTTCCCGTACGGCGTCGAGCCGCCGATCGAGCGCCGCGACGCCCCGCCCGACGACTTCGCGCTGATCCAGGACCCGTCCGGCGCGCCGCTCCACCTGACGTCGGGGCAGGTGCGCGAGGTGTTCGCCGAAGGGGACGTCTACATCACGCAGGGGCGGAACCGGACCTTCCAGGCCGAGAAGGCGTACTTCAACGTCCTCGAGAACCGCTCGCTGATCATCGAGGGGGAGATCCGCAGCGACATCGCCTCCCTCTCGCTCGCCGCGCCCACGGGCTCGGGCAACGTCGCCGCCGACGACGGCCGCGCGCCGGCCCCGATCGTCATCCGGGCGGCCGAGATCCGAGGGGTGTCGAAGGGGCTCTGGGAGGCCGAGAACGCGAAGGTGACGACCTCCACCCTCGGAAGGCCGGGCTACCACATCGCGATGGACCGGATGCGGTACGAAGAGCTCGTGACGCAGCTCGGCGGACGCGTCACCGGGTACGGCAACCGCTTCGTCCTCGGCGACGTCCCCCTCCTGACGGTGCCGTACTTCCAGGTCCGGACCGGCGTGCAGAGCCCCGTCCCGCTGATCGGCTTCGCCACCGGCGTGTCGAGCCAGTTCGGACTCTTCGTCGAGACACGGTGGGGGAACGTGTTCGAGGAGGAGGGGAACGAGTTCAACCGGAGGATCGGCGTCGACGGTTCGTTCCAGGGGCTCTGGTTCGCGGACGTGAACCTCTACTCGGCGCGCGGCCCCGGACTCGGCGGCGGCCTCGAGTACGAGACGACGGACGGGTCCGACCGCAAGTACTTCGGCCGGACCGAGTTCCTGTTCGTCTACGACTTCAGCGGGGACGACCGGACGAGCAGCGCCCGACGGTTCGACGACGACGAGGAGCACCCGGGGCTGCGCGGCCACTTCCTGTCGCAGAACCGCGTGTTCCTGCCGGACGACTGGATCTTCGACACCGAGGTGAACTGGGTCTCCGACGAGGGGTTCCTGAAAGAGTTCAAGGAGAACCTCGCGGACGAGATGAAGGACCCGGAGACGTACGTCTACCTCCGGAAGGCGGACCACGACGCGATGGCGAGCGCGCTCGCCCGGTTCCGCCTGAACTCCTGGCAATCGCAGACGCAATACCTGCCGCAGTTCACCTACGACGTCGTGTCGCGACCGATCGCGGAGATCGGGACGTTCGGGGAGGGGACGGACGCGCACGAGCCCGTCCGCCTCTACTGGGAGCACCGCTCGGAGGCCGGGATCGTGAACCGGCGGCTCGGCGACGACCCGCGCAACGAGGACGAGGACGGGACCGCCCTCCGCGTCGACGACGTCGAACGCCTCCGCGCGCCGTTCGAGATCGGGAACTTCGGCGTCGACCCGTACGTCGAGAACCGCCTGACGGTCTGGGCCGGCGACGGCGAGCGGGACGGCGACAGCGAGATCCGCGAGGCGGTGACGTTCGGCTTCAACGCGAACACCCAGTACTGGCGGGTCGAACCGGACGTCGAGTCGGAGTACTGGAACATCCACGGCCTCCGGCACGTCGTCATCCCGAGCCTCCGCTACCGGTGGACGTTCGCCGCGACGACCGACCCGGAGGACCTCGTCCCGTACGACCGCGTCGAGCGGTTCGGCAAGCTCCACGCGCTCGTCCCGGGCGTGACCAGCCGGTACCAGACCAAGCGGATGACGCGGAACGGGCCGGAGACGGTGACGTTCCTCGAGTTCGACGTCCAGCAGGCGCTCGTGTTCGACAACGACCGGGACGACGACCACGACACGCTCGGCGACTTCCACGTCGAGGGCCGGTGGCGGCCGGACATGGACGTCTACCTCCTCCGGAACTCCGCGCTCTCGTCGTCGCTCGACTACAACTGGAACGACTCGACCCTCGATCGGTTCAGGGTCGAGTTCCGGACCGAGCCGGGCCCGGACTTCTACTCGCGGGTCGCCTACTCCTGGTCGCAGCGCGGCCGGGTCGCTCCGACGCTCGCCCTCGACGGCATCCCGTTCAGCCGGCGTCTCCGGGACGAACCGCTCTCGAGCCTGACCCTCGAGTTCGGCTATCAGGCGACCCGCCGTTGGGAGTTCGTGGTCCTGAAGCAGTTCGACTTCACCGGCGGCTCGAGCGGCGGGGAGAACGTCCTGATCCTGCGCCGCAGCACGCACGACTGGATGTTCGAGATCGGCCTCGGATCGTCCGGCGCGGGCCCCGGACTCGGCTTCACCGTCACCCCGATCGCCTTCTTCCAGCGCGGCGAGCGAGACCGCTTCCGGACCGCCCTCTCCGACGGATACGACCTCACCCCCGTCTTCGACGACCCGTTCTACGCCTCCGGACGGGCGTACGGGGAGTCGTCCGCCGGGGACGACGACCGGCCCTGACCGACGTTCTCACGAGTTTCGCGCAAAGAACGAGTCGTCGCGGCACCTCCCCTTCGCGCAGGGGATGATCCGGTCCATCCAGCCCTCTGGCGGGATCCATGGTCGACGAACCTCTCTCACCGCTGGCCGAACGGGTCCTCGAGCGGATCGCGGCCATCGAACGACGCAAGCGGGTCCTCCGGACCGGCGCCACCGCGTCGCTGATCACCGCGAGCCTGGTGGCGTACTGGGCGCTCCGCGACGAAGAGGTTCCGGTCCCCGCGGTCCCCGTCGCCTCCCGCGACGTCGAGGCCGGTTCGAGCCCCCGGACCGCGGACGACTCCCCGTCCGACGCCGTCCCCGACGCGGCCGTCCTCGACGCGTTCGACGAGGGGGGCGGGGCCGCGGCCCTCCGCGCGCTCCAGGATCTCCTCGGCGACGAGCAGCTGCAGCACGCGATCGACGGGCTCGCGGCGGAGGGGATCGGCCGGGTCGCCCGATCCTCGCCCGCCCGACAGCGGGTCGCGGTCCTCGAGGCGATCGCCGCCTCCCCGGCGGACACCCGCGCGCGGATGGCGGGGGTCGTCCTCGCCGGGCTCGACGATCCCGAGGACGCCGTCCGGAGCGCGGCGATCCGCACCCTCGTCCGGTGCTTCCCGGGCGGAGCGTCGCACCCGGTGCTCGACCGGGTGCTGGAGGAGCGCGGGCTCCACGGCGGCGAGGACGAGCGGTACGCCGTCGCGGCGGCCTTGTCCGATCCGCGGTTCCGACACCTCGCCGGGACGCTCGAGCGCGCCCTCGCCGACCCGTCCGCTCGGGTCCGGAGCCGGGCGGCGGCGTCCCTCGGTCCGGTCGGCGCCTCCGACAGCGTCGCGGCCCTCCGGCCCCTCCTCGAGGACGAGGAGCTCGACGTCCGCGTCGCGGCCGCGCGCTCGCTCGGACTGCTCGGCGACGAGTCCGGGGACGCGTTCCTGAGGGAGACGCTCGAACATCCCGACCCGATGTGGAGGGTCGCCGCCCTCGGTTTCCTCGCGGACGTCGGCGACCCGCTCGCGATCGAGGCGGCGCACGACTTCCTCGAGCGCGGCGACGAGTGGATGAAGGTCGAGGCGCTCCGGGTGCTCGCCGAGGCGCAGGAGCCGGTCGAGCGACGGTTCCTCGAGCCGGCGCTGGCGAGCGCGAACGACGACCTCCGCGTCGCCGCCGGTCGGGTGCTGCTCCGCGACGTCGGCCCCTTCGGGCGCGCCGTCGCG
>JBICIB010000718.1:0-7751 GCA_043101415.1 Planctomycetota bacterium JB042
GCGGGGCGGGGCTCCGCCGGGCGCGCGCCCGCGCGCGGGTGGCCGCGTTCGCGGCGCCCCCCCGCGCGGGGGGGGGGGGGGCGTCGCCGGCCGCCCACGCCGCCCTGATCGATCACCTCCTTCGACGCGCGTACGCGTTCGTCGCCCGCTACGCCGGCGCCGACCGGGACCCGGTCCGCCTGCCGGTGGCGATCGTCGCCCTCGGCGGATACGGACGGCGCGAGCTCTGCCCGCGGTCCGCGCTCGAGGTCGTGGTGGTGCATCCGGGGACCGACCCGGCCGAGTACGCGCGCGTCGCCGTCGAGGCGCTCTTCCCGTTCCTCGCCGACGCGGGGCTCGAGGTCGCGCACCGGCTGGCGTCGCACGACGAGCTGCGGGGCGCGATGGTCGCCGACCCGAAGGAGGCGGCGGCGCTCCTCGACGCCCGGTTCGTGACCGGCGACGAGGAGGCGTGGCGCTCGTTCCGGCGCGAGGTCGGCGAGCCGTTCCTCCTCGCCGAGGGACCGCGCCTGATCGACCGCTGGGTCGAGACCCTCCGCGCGCGGCACGCCGAGCAGGACGGGCGCGGGCTCGGGAAGGAGCCCGAGCTGTCGCGGGCGCCCGGCGGACTGCTCGACCTCCGGGCGCTCGCCTCGATCGATCGGGCGGCGCGCGCGGCGTTCCCGATCGACCGGGCCGCGGTCCACCCGTGGCTGGAGGACGAGGCGGAAGAGCGGCTCGGCGAGCTCGCGGCGGCCGGCGAGGCGCTCCTGGCCGCGCGGTCCGCGCTCCATCTGGTGACCGGCGGCGACGAGGACCGGCTGGAACTCGCTCACTGGGACGCGGTCCACGCGCGGCTCTCCGGCGGCGACGAGGGTGCTCACGAGCGACGCGCGGTGGAGGAGTTCCTGCGGCGGCTCCGCCGGCTCGGCGCCGCCGTCTCGCGCGCCGTCGACCGGGTGCTCGGCGTCGTCGCGCGCGAGCGGCGCGCCGCGACGGGTCGGGACGGCGCGGCCTCGCGGGTGGAGCTGTCGGAGGCGTTCGCGGAGGAGTCCGGCCGCCTCGTGCCGCGCGGCGACGGGGTGTTCGGAGAGGCGCCCGAGCGGCTCGTGACGGCGTTCCGGATCCTCTCCGAGCGGGGGCTCGACGCGTCGGAGCGTCTGATCCACCTCGCGCGCCGCGACGCTCCCCGGCTCGCGGAGCGCCTGCGGGCGACCGACGAGGCGTGGCGCGAGCTGCGCCTCGCGTTCGAGGCGGCCGGGCGGACCGCGCCGATCCTGCGGGGCCTCGCCGACGCGGGCGTGCTCGGGGCGCTGGTGCCGGAGTTCGACGCGGTCGTCGGTCTGGCGCACCGCGAGCCGCGGCACGCCTACCCGGTCGACGAGCACCTCCTCCGCGCGGTCGAGGTCGCGGATCGACTCGAGGGGGAGGACGAGACGCTCCCGGAGGAGCTCCGCGCCCTCGCCCGGCGCATCCCGGACCTCGCCGCCCTGAAGATCGCGCTCTTCGTGTCGGACCTCGTCCGGGGCGCGGGGGAGGGCGCGGAGGCGACGATCGTGCGGCCGCTCCTCGAGCGGCTCGGGGTCGAGGAGCGGCGCGCGGACGACGTGGCGTTCCTCGTGCGCGAGCAGGGGACCATGTCGAGCCTCGGCCGGCCGCTCGACCCGCGGGACGAGGCGGCGCTCGAGGCGTTCGCCCGGGCGGTCCGGACGCCGACGCGGCTGCACCTCCTCCACCTGGCGACGGTCTGCGACCTCCGCGCGACCTCGGCGACGGCGTACTCGCGCTGGCCGGCCGAGCTGCTGCGCGACCTCGCCAAGCGGACCTCCCGCCGCCTCGCGGGGCCGCCGCGCGCGGGCGCCGACGGCCCTCGGGCGCGTCACCTCGCGCGCATGCCGGCGCGGTACGCGGAGGAGGTCGACGAGGACGAGGTCCGCCTCCATCTGCAGCTCGCCGAGCGGGTGGCGTCGGGCGACGTCGCGGCGTTGGCGTGGGACGACGAGGGGGAGCGGCGGCGCGTCTGGATCGTCGCGCCGGACCGCCCGCGCCTCCTCGCCGATCTCTGCCTCGCGCTGTCGGTCGCGGGCCTCGACCTGACCGCGGCGGAGGCGTACACGCGCGCGGACGGGGTCGCCTTCGACCGCTTCCTGGTCGGCGGCGGCGCCCCGGACTTCGACCTCGATGCGCTCAAGACCGCGGTCGCCCGGATCCTGAGCGGCGAGGGCGCGCCGGCGCGCACGGAACCGCCGCGCGCGCCGCCGGCCGTGCCGCGGACGGCGGTGAGCGTGCGCCTGCAGGCGGCGGGAGAGGACGACCGCCTCGTCGTCGCCGTCGCCGGTCCGGACCGGCCGGGTGCGGTGCTCGACGTGGCGAGGGCGATCGCCGAGGCGAACCTCGACGTCGTGCGCGCGACGGTGGTGACGGCGGACGGCCGGGTCGAGCAGACGCTGGAGGTGCGCGGGGCGGGCGCGGCCGCGTTGGCGGAGGGGCGGCTGGAGCCGTTGCGGAAGGGGTTGATCGACGCGGCGCGAGGGGCCGCTCAGAACTCCTCGTCCTCGAACAGGAAGTCGTCCTCGTAGTCCTCGTAGTCGTCCTCGAGGTCGAGGGCGTCGTCGAACTCCGTCTCGAGGTCGAGAGGCTCGTCCGCCAGCGGCGGCGACGTGGGACGAGGGGGAGCCGGCGCGGGGGTCGGCGCGGGGAGCGGGCCGGACGTCGCCGGTGTCGTGATCCGAGCCGCCGCCTTCTTCTGGGCCGTCGCCTTTCGCTTCGGCGCCCTCCGCGCGGCGTCCTTCCTCCGGGTCGCGGCCTTCTTCTTGGCCGTGGCCTTCTTCTCGGTCGCGGCCTTCTTCTTGGTCGACGCCTTCTTCTTGGTCGCAGTCTTCTTGTCGGTCGCGGCCTTCTTCTTGGTCGACGCCTTCTTCTTGGCCGACGCCTTCTTCTTGGTCGCGGCCTTCTTCTTGGTCGACGCCTTCCTCTTGGTCGCGGCCTTCCGCTTGCGTGCCGCGTTCTTCGAACTCTTCTGGGCCGGGGTCTTCTCGCGGGCGGAGTTCGGCGTCTTCCTTCGGGCCACGTCCAGTCCTCCCTGGCGGCGCTCCGGGGCCGCTCGTCGAGACCCTACTGGAGCCCGATACGGCGTCAAGCGTCAGACGGCGGGGGCGACCGGGCTTGCGGAGGGTCGCGGCGGACGTTGGGATCGACGGGGATGGCGGTTCGAAACGACAGGTCGGCGGACCCGGTCGCGGTGGCGCTCTTCGCCGAGCTCCTGGCGGCCGTCGCCGAGGAGATGGGGGCGGCGCTGCAGCGCGCGGCGTTCTCCCCGAACGTGAAGGAGCGCCGCGACTACTCCTGCGCGGTCTTCCTCGGCGACGGGACGATGTGCGCCCAGGCGGCCCACATCCCGGTCCACCTCGGAGCGACCCCGCTGTCGGTCGCCGCGGTCCTCGCGGACTGCCGGCTCGAGCCCGGGGACGAGGTCGTCCTGAACGACCCGTTCCGCGGCGGGACCCACCTCCCCGACGTCACGGTCGTCCGTCCGGTCTTCCTCGGCGACGGCGAGCGCCCCGACTTCCTCGTGGCGAACCGGGCGCACCACGCCGACATCGGCGGCGCCTCGCCCGGCTCGATGGGGCTCCAGGCCGACGTCCACGGCGAGGGGTTCCGGATCCCTCCCGTCCACCTCTCGCGCCGCGGCGTCCCGGTCGAGGATTTCCGACGGCTGTTCCGCGCCCAGGTTCGTCAGCCGGACGAACGGGAGGGGGACCTCCGCGCGCAGAGCGCCGCGAACCTGGTCGGCGCGCGTCGGCTGGAGGAGCTCGCCGCGGAACACGGACTCGAGCGCCTCGGGGCGGCGGCGGCACGGCTCCCCGAATCGACGGCGCGCGCGCTCCGGCGGGAGCTCCGTGCGCTCCCTCGCGGCGTCTTCCGGTTCCGGGACGTGCTCGACGACGACGGGCTCGGGAACGGCCCGCTGCCGATCGCCGTGGCGATCGAACCGCGCGGCGATCACGTCGAGGTCGACTTCGAGGGGACCGCGCCCCAGGCCGAGGGCCCGGTGAACGCGAACCTCGCGGTCACGCTCGCCGCGGTCGGCTACGCCTTCCGATGCCTCCTGGAGCACGACGTCCCCGCCAACGGGGGGATCCTCCGGCCGATCCGCCTTCGTGCGCCGGAAGGGACGCTGGTGAACGCGCTCCCGCCGGCGGCGGTCGCGGCGGGGAACGTCGAGACGTCCCAACGGATCGTCGACGTCGTCCTCGGCGCGCTGGCGAAGGCGTTGCCCGGCCGCGTGCCGGCGGCGTCGGCGGGAACGATGACGAACGTGACCCTCGGCGGCGAGCGGTTCACCTATTACGAGACGATCGGCGGCGGCGCGGGCGCGTCGGCCGAGCGGTCGGGCGCGTCCGCCCTCCAGACCCACATGACGAACACCAGGAACACTCCGATCGAGATGCTCGAGCGGGATGCGCCGATCCGCGTCGTGCGTTACGCCGTGCGCCGGGGGTCGGGAGGCTCCGGAGCGCGCCGCGGAGGCGACGGCATCGTGCGGGCGATCGAGGCGCGGGCGCCCCTCGTGGCGACGGTCGTCGCGGACCGCCGGCGGCGGGGACCGTACGGACTCGCGGGCGGTGCGCCGGGCCGGCCGGGACGGACGGGGCTGGCGTCGGCGAGCGGGCGCCGCGACCTCGCCGGGAAGGAGACGGTGCGCCTCGCGGTCGGGGACGTCCTGACCGTCGAGACGCCCGGCGGCGGCGGACACGGGAGGGCGCGGAGATGAGCGGGCGATCGAGCGGGCTCCGGCTCGCGGCGGCGGTCGGTGCGGTCCTCTGGACGGCGGGATGCTCCTCGGCGCCGGACCCCGAGGACGTCGAGGGGATCGGGACGACGGAGGACGGGGTCTTCCGCACCCTCGAACTCGACGGAGTGCGGCCCGACCGGGCGTTCGCGGTCGCGCGCGCGGTCGTCCGGCTCCACTTCGCCGGCGGCCCGATGACCGAGGATGCCCGGACCCGCACGCTCGAGCTCGAGCGGAGCTCGCCCCGCCAGCCGTACCGGTTCCGCTTCTACCTCCGGGTCGGGGAGTCCGGGGACGGTTCGGTGGTCGAGATCTACTGTCCGATCGACGAGCTGCGGGAGGTCCCCTCGGAGTCCGGGGAGGCGTGGAGACTCACGGAGGAGCGGCACGCGCGCCTCGAGAACGACATCCTCCACGCGATCTGGAACGAGCTCGAGGTGAAGCCGCTCGAGGAGTGAGCCGCCCGGCCCGACGCCGCGGGCCGGTTCGACGAGAGGAGGCTCAAGCGGTGCGCGCCGCGCGGTCGATCGAGTCGACAGGCTCGACCATGTCCCGATCCGACGGCGCCACCACCGACCCGAGGAAGCCCCGCGCCGGCCAGGTCCCCCCGGACGGTCGCGGCGGATCCGCCCGTGGCGCGCTCCCGCTCGCCGCGGCCGGCCTCCTGCTGGCGCTCGGAGTCGTCGCCGTCCAGTCGTCGAAGGGCTCGGCGGCGGCCGAGATCGCCCTCCACGTCGCGCTGCTCTCCGTCGTCCTCCTCGTCTCGGCGCTCGGCGTGGCCGAGCGCGGGCGCACGTTCGGCGGGTTCGCGGCGCGCGTCGGGGCGGGGGCGCTCGCCGGCGGCGCGGCCCTCGCGCTCGCCCGCGCGTCCGGGCTCGACGGGGTCCCGCTCGCGGTGCCGCTGGAGGTGACCCTGAAGACGGTCGGGGTCGTGCTCGTCGGGTTCACCCTCGGGAGCCGGACGTTCCGGAGCGGAGCGGACCCCGGCGCGACCCTCCGCTCGACGTTCGACTCGGTGTCGGACCCGATCGTCGTGACCGACGCCGGCTGTCGGATCGTGGAGGTGAACTGGTTCGCCGAACTCCGGTTCGAGGAGCCGCTGGTGGGGCGGCTCGCGTGCGAGACGTCGTACTTCCGACGCGACACGTGCGAGGGGTGTCCGGTCGCCGAGTGCTTCGACCGGGGGAGCGCCCGGTTCTTCACCGTGCGCGACGAGGAACGTCGCCCCCGGTACGAGCTGGCGACGATCCCGGTCCCCGACGCGAGCGGACGGATCGAGGGGGTGGTCCAGCACGTGACCGACGTCAGCGCCCGTTCGATCGGCGAGGAGCGCGTCCGTTTCCTCGGCGAGGTCGTGGCGGCGGTCGACCACGGCGTCGTCGGCCTCGATCCGGCGGGGCGCGTGACCGCGATCAACCCGAGCGCGTGCCGCCTCCTCGGCGTCGCGGAGGACGCCACGATCGGCCGCGACCCGCTGGAGTTCCTCCGCCTCGGCGCGTCCGACGCCCGGCGGCTGCGCGGCGCCATCCGGCGACGCGAGTCGTCGCGGCTCGAGGTCGACCTCGGGCCGGAGGACGACCCGCGGAGGATCGTGGCGACCGTCGACCCGATCCTCGACGACCTCGCCGAGCCGATCGGCGCGGCGCTCCTGCTCCGCGACGTCACCGATCGGCGCGCGGCCGAGGAACGGCTCCGGCAGGCGGAGCGCCTCTCCTCGCTCGGCACGTTCGTGTCGGGGCTCGCCCACGAGCTGAACCACCCGATCGCGGCGGTCTGCGCGGCGATCGAACGCCACGAGCACGGCGACGCGGACGCGGCGACCGCGTGGGAGGAGATCCGAGGCCAGGCGGACCGTTGCCGCCGGGTGATCTCCGGGCTGCTCCGGTTCGCGCGGCGCACCGCTCCGGCGCGCCGGGAGGAGGACCTCGGACGGATCGCGCGCGGCGTCGTCGACCTGGTGGAGCGGGCCCTCCGCCGCGACCGGATCACCCTCGCCCTGACCGACCCGGGCGGGGTCGTCGCGTCGGTCGACGCCCACCAGATCGAGCAGGTCGTCCTGAACCTCGTCACGAA
The DNA here is from genome assembly GCA_043101415.1 of Planctomycetota bacterium JB042. Taxonomy (GTDB): domain Bacteria; phylum Planctomycetota; class B15-G4; order B15-G4; family JADJEK01; genus JAUIEL01. Next base: position 6,845 of record JBICIB010000718.1, read on the forward strand.
CGCCCGCGACGCGCTCCGGAGCGTCGAGCGGGGGGGGCGGATCGACGTCCGGCTCGCGATCGAGGGGGACGAGGCGATCGTCGAGGTGAGCGACGACGGGCCGGGGCTGCCGGGCGGGGACGCCGAGCGGCTGTTCGAGCCGTACGTCACCACCAAGGCGGAGGGGGCGGGGACCGGCCTCGGGCTGGCGCTGGCGCGCGGGCTCGCGGCGGATCACGGCGGCTCGCTCGTCGTCGCGGCGCGCGAGCCGCGGGGGGCGCGGTTCACGCTGCGCCTGCCGCGGGGCACCGGCGAGGCGGCGCGGGAGGAGGAGGCCGCGGCGACGGCCGCCCCGGCGGACGAGGGCGCGCCCCGCGCGCGGGAGGCGGTGCTCGTCGTCGAGGACGAGGCGGGGATCGCGGAGTACCTCCGCTTCTGCCTGCAGACCGACGGCTTCGAGGTCGAGGTGACGCGGGGGATCGAGGAGGCGCGGGCGTGCCTCCTCGGGGCGCGGGCGTGGGAGCATGTCGTGAGCGACGTCGCGCTCGAGGACGGCCGCGGGCCGGACCTCTACCGCGAGGTCGTCGGACTCCGCCCGGAGCTGAAGGGGCGGTTCGTGTTCGTCACCGGCGACTCGTTCTCGGACGAGGACCTGCTGACGCGGGACGGGAACCGCGTCGTCTTCAAGCCGTTCGGTCGCGAGGAGCTCCTCGCCGCGGTCACGTCGACGGCGCCCTCGCGCTGAACGACCGCGTCCGGTCCCGAGCGCCGCGCCGCCGAATCGGGTCGTGACCCAAGAAGAAAGGGCGCGGGTCGAGACCCACGCCCTGTTCGGAAAGAGGCTGCGAACCCTTCAGGGGCCCGCCGGCCAGCTGACACTAGGCACACAGCCTCGTCAGTTTGGGACTACACATACGTGGGACCACCT
>JBICIB010000719.1:0-8795 GCA_043101415.1 Planctomycetota bacterium JB042
CTCGAAGGTCCGCGCGGCGGCCGAGCGGTACGGCGCCCGGCTCCCGATGCTCGTGATGACGAGCGAGGCGAACCACGACGAGACGGTCGGGTTCCTCGAGCGGCACGGCCGGTTCGGGCTGCCCGAGGAGGACGTGTTCGTCTTCCGGCAGGGGATGCTCCCGGCCGTCGATGCGGAGGGGCGACTCCTGCTGCGGGCGGAGGGGGAGCTCTTCCTCTCCCCCGACGGCCACGGCGGCTCGCTCGGCGCGCTCGCCCGCGAGGGACTGCTCGACGAGCTCGAGCGGCGCGGAGTGGAGGAGATCTTCTACTTCCAGGTCGACAACCCGCTCGTGAAGGTGCTCGATCCGGCGTTCCTCGGGCACCACCGTCTCGGCCGGGCCGAGGCGTCGAGCAAGGCGGTCCCGAAGCGGGACGCGTCGGAGAAGGTCGGCGTCTTCGCGAAGGCGGGCCGGAAGCTCGGCATCGTGGAGTACTCCGACCTGCCGGACGACCTGGGCCGGGCGCGGGACGACGAGGGAGAGCTCGCGTACCGGGCCGGGAACGTCGCGATCCACGTCTTCCGGACCGAGTTCGTGCGGCGACTCACCGAGGGGGGGCTCCGCCTCCCGTACCCCCGGGCGCGGAAGGCGGTCTCCTGCCTCGACCCGGCCGGCGACTCCGCCGCGCCGGCCGAGGTGACCGGCGTGAAGTTCGAGACGTTCGTCTTCGACGCGCTCCCCGAGGCGAAGCGGAGCCTCGTCGTCGAGGCGAGCCGGGCCGAGGAGTTCTCGCCGGTGAAGAACGCGAGCGGGGACGACTCGGCGGCGACGGCGCGCCGGGACATGACGCTCCAGTTCCGGTCGTGGCTCGAGGCGGCCGGCTTCGAGCTGGAGCGGGGCGACGACGTCTGGATCGAGATCTCGCCGCACCTCGCGCTCGACCGGGACGAGCTGATCCGGCGGCTGAAGAAGGAGCGCGTCCTCTCGGCCGGGCGCCTCCTGATCGAGCCGCGCGAGTAGTCGGCGCGCCGCCTCAGCTTCGGGCCGCGAGGGCCTCGGCGGCGAGGAGGCCGGGTCGCCCGGAGAGCCCGCCGCCCGGGTGCGTCCCGCCGCCGCCCAGCCAGAGCCCGGCGATCGGGGTGCGGTACTCCCCGCACCGGAACGACGGCCGGAGCGAGAGGAGCTGGTCGGGCGCGTGCTCGCCGTGGTGGAGGTGGCCCCCCGTCAGGCCAAACTCCCCGGCCAGGTCGGCCGGAGTCCGGAGGCGAGCGCCGACGACCCGGTCGCGGACGCCCGGCGCGTGCCGGTCGAACTCGGCGAGGACCGCCGCCTCGAGCCGCTCGCGGGCGCCGTCGCTCCAACCGCCGTCGAGCGCGAACGGCGCGAAGTGGACGAGGACCGACGCCACGTGGCGCCCCGCTGGCGCGAGCTCGGGCGACTCGTGGGTCGGCACGTGGATCTCGAGGAGCGGAGGGTCGGAGCACCGGCCGTACTTCGCGGCGTCGAACGCGCGCTCGAGGGCGTCGAGCTCGGCGCCGGTGCGGTAGAGCGCGATCGGCCCGCCGCCCGGCGGATCGGGGAACGGGGGCGCGCCGTCGAGCGCGAGGTCGAGCTTGGCCGTCGTCCCGCGCATCCGGTAGACCCGCGCCGCGTCGGCGAGCGACGGCGGGACGCGGGAGGGCTCGATCAGGTCGAGGAGCGTCGTCCGCGGGTCGAGCGTCGAGAGGACGGCCGCGGCGTCGATCGGGTCCGCGCCGTCGAGTTCGACCGCGCGGGCCGCGCCGCGTTCGACCACGATCCGGGTGGCGCGCCGGCCGCGCACGACGTCGACGCCGGCCCGCTCGGCCTCCTCGGCGAGGGCGGCGACGACGGCCGGCGCTCCGCCGACGACGCCGCGGCCCGCGCGCGCCTCGCGGAGCAGGAGGAGGGCCGTCGTCCCCCCGGACCACGGCCCGAGGAACGACGCCTCGAGCGCCGTCGCCGCGAACGCCGCCTTCAGCAGCGGGTCGGCGAACGCCTCGTTCTGCCAGTCCGCGACGCACATCGGGAGGACCCGCGCCAGCTCGAGCAGGTCCGCCTCGCCGAGCCGACGCGCCCGGACGCCGAGGCCGAGGATCCCCATCCACCCCGCGAGCGACTCGGGAGCGAGCGGCGGCGGCGCGCGGTCGAGGATCGACGCCAGGAACGGGCGGACGCGCCCGAGGAACGCCGCCCGTTCGGACCAGGCGGTCCGGTCGTCCGGGGCGGTGGGAGCGGACGAGGCGTCGTCTTCGGACGGGACGCGGATCACGCGGCCGGCGCCGTCGCCGTGGAACGCGGCCTGCCGCGCGGGGCGGAACCGCAGGCCGCGCCGCGGGAGCCCGAGCGCCTCGGCGAGGTCGGGCGAGACCGCGTCGGTGTCGTGGAGGACGCCCGGCGACCGGAACCCGGGATGGAACTCCTCGGCCGCGGCGAGGCCGCCGACCGCGTCGCGCGCCTCGACGAGCGTCACCCGCCGGCCGTCCCTCGCCAGCCGGACGGCCGCGGCGAGTCCGTTCAGTCCGCCCCCGAGGACGACGACGTCGGTCCGGCTCACGACGCGTTCTCCGCGAGGATCTCGCGCGCGGCGAGGGCGCCCGGCGCGGCCATGATCCCGCCGCCCGGGTGCGTCCCCGAGGCGCACATCCAGAGGTCCCGGACCGGCGTCCGGTAGCGCGCGTAGCCGGGGACCGGCCGGAGGAACGCGAGCTGCTCGAGCGAGAGCTCGCCGTGGAAGATGTTCCCCTCCGTGAGGCCGATCTCCTGCTCGAGGTCCCACGGCGTCAGCACCTGCCGGTGGAGGACCAGGCTCTCGAGGTTCGGCGCGTACCGCCCGAGCGTCCTCAGGACGGCGTCGCCGAACGCGTCGCGGTGCGCGGGCCACGTCGCCGCCCCGCCCTTCAGGTGGTACGGCGCGTACTGGACGAAGATCGACATGACGTGCTTCCCCGGCGGCGCGACGGTCGGGTCGGTGAGCGACGGGATGACGACGTCCATGAACGGCTCGCTCGAGAACGCGCCGTACTTCGCCTCGTCGTACGAGCGCTCGAGCGAGTCGATCGACGGGGCGATCGTGATGTCGCCGCGGAGGTGGGGGCCGTCGCCTTTGCGGGCGACGAAGTCGGGGAGCCCGTCGAGCGCGAGGTTCACCTTCCCCGAGCTGCCGCGGAGCTTGTACCTCCGGATCGCCCGGACGAACTCCGGTTCGAGGTGTCGCTCGCCGACGAGGCCGAGGAACGTCCGGCGCGGATCGACCGCCGACACGACGCGGCGGGCCCGGATCTCCTCGCCGTCCTCGAGGACGACGCCGACCGCGCGCTCCCCCTCGACCAGGACCTCCGCCGTCGACGCCTCGGTCCGGATCTCCGCGCCGTGCGCGCGGGCGGCGGACGCGAGGGCGAGGCTGACCCGCCCGGTCCCCCCCTCGGCGAGGCCCCACGCGCGGAACGAGCCGTCGATCTCGCCCATGTAGTGGTGGAGGAGGACGTACGCGGTCCCCGGCGAGCGGATGCCGAGGAACGTCCCGATGATGCCGCTGATCGACATCGGCCCGATGAGCTGCTCGGCCTCGAACCACTCCGAGAGGAAGTCGACCGCGCTCATGGTCAGCATCTTCAGGTGGCGCGCGAGCCCCTCCGGACCGAGGGAGCGGAAGTGGCCGGCGAACCGGAGCGCGTCGGCGAGCTCGCGCGGCGCCAGCGACCCGGGGTCGGGGACGCGCCGGTCGATGATCGGCTTCACGAAGCGCGCCTGCTCGACCATCCGCCGGCCGAACTCCGGGTAGACCTCGGCGTCGCGCGGCGAGAACTTCGCGATCTCCCGCCGCGTCTCCGCGGGGTCGACGCCGCGGAAGAGGGAGCGCCCGTCCGGGAACGGGGTGAACGTCGAGTCGAGCGGGAGGATCCGGAGTCCGTGCCGCGCGAGGTCGAGGTCGCGGACGATCCACGACCGGAGCAACGACACGACGTACGAGCAGACCGAGAACTGGAACCCGGGGAAGACCTCCTCGGTGACCGCCGCGCCGCCGAGGACGTGCCGCCGCTCGAGGACCAGGACGTCGAGCCCCGCCTTCGCCAGGTACGCCGCGCACGCCAGCCCGTTGTGGCCGCCGCCGACGACGACGACGTCCCTCGTCCGCGTCTCGCGCCCGGTCGCGGTCGTCATGCGCGCTTCCTCGGCGGGTCGAAGAACGGTCGCGGCGCGACCGTCGCCGTGACGGTGCACCGCTCGTACTCGACCGTCGCCTCGATCCGCAGGCGCGTCCCCGGGGCCGCGTACCGCGACTCGACCGTGGCGAGGGCGAGGTTCCGCTTCAGCGTCGGCGAGAAGGTGCCGCTCGTCGCCCGCCCGACCTGCCGGCGGCCCGCGGCGTCGGCGTAGACCGGCCGCGGGTCGCGCCAGGCGCTCGGCGGGACGTCGGGCGGGAGTCCGAGCGCGGCGAACCGCTCCTCCAGCTCGACCCAGTCGACGTCGAGGCCGACGAACGCGAAGCGGCTCCCCGCCGCGCGTTCGGCGCGGATCGCGTCCTGCCCGACGAACGGGTCGCGGTCGAGCCGGACGGTCCAGCCGAGGTCGAGCTCGTCGGGGGTGGAGGCCTGGTGGTCGGCGAGGCAGTCCTTGGCCGAGGTGTAGTCGACGCCGGCGAGCACGAACCCCGCCTCGACGCGGGTCATGTCGAGCGCGTCGAGGCCGGCGGGGACGAGCCCGTGGTCGCGCCCGTGCGCCGTCAGGGCGTCCCAGACCGGGAGCGCCCGGTCGTTCTCCATCCAGATCTCGTAGCCGAGGTCGCCGGTGTAGCCGGTCCGCGTCAGCTCGACCGGGTTGCCGTCGAGGTCGGCGCGGACGTGCCCGAAGAACGGGAGCCGCTCGAGGTCGGCATCCGTCGCCGCGGCGAGGACGGCGCGGGAGGTCGGGCCCTGCAGGGCGAGCGCGCAGACCTCGCGGCCGACGTCCGCGATCGCCACGTCGAACCCCCGGGAGTGCCGGTCGAGCCAGGCGAACGAGGGTTCGGCCGCGGTGAGGCGGTACCGGTCGCCGTCGAGCCGGGTGACCGTCCCGTCGTCGAGCAGCCGCCCGCGCTCGTCGCACCACGTGACGTACGCGACCCGGCCGACGCGGAGCCGGTCGACGTCGCGGGTCAGGACGAACGAGAGGAACCGGCCGGCGTCCCGCCCGGTGACGAGGTACTTGAAGAGGGGGGTGACGTCGAGGAGTCCGCAGGCGTGGCGGTACGCGAAGTACTCGGGCGTGTGGCACGGGCCGTAGTGGCAGACCGCCAGGTACCCCGACCAGTCCTTCCATCGATGGCTCTCGCAGAGCGCGGAGGTCCGGTCGTGGAAGGGGGAGCGGAGCGGCATGGCAGAAGACAGTATCGAAGCGGAACGCGTTCCGGAACGCCTTTGCGTTCGCCCCGGCGCGGGGAAGGAGGCAGGGCGGAGAAGGAGGCTTTCTCCGCGCGCGCGGCCCGCGTGCGTCACCCTCGAGACTCGGGTCACCGGGCACCGGACGCCGGGAAACGGGAGGGGGAGGGGAAGACCGGGGAACGGAAAACCGGGATCGCGGAAAACCGGGGAACGGGCGCGGGCGCCGGACACCGGATCGGCCTCGGTCACCCGGCCACCCGGCCACCCGGCCACCCGGCCACCCGGCCACCCTCGACCCGGTCTTCCTCTCCCCCTCCCGTTCCCCGGTGTCCGGTCTCCGGCTCGCTGTCGTCGTGCTCCGCGCCGGCGCCGCCCGCCCGCGTGCCCGGCGCCGCGGTGAACACCGAACCTCGAGGCCCGACTCAGGCCAGGCCTCCGCTTCCCCAGCCCTCGGCCCCCCGACGACCGACGCCGGTCCTCCGCGTCAGCGCCCTCTCCCCTGCTCTCGTTGCTCTCCCCTGCTCTCCCCTGCTTCCCCCACCCGCGCCACGACCCAGGCCGTCGTCGGATCGTCCCCCGTGTACCCGTTCACCAGCTCGAACCCGAGCTCCTCGTTCCACCCCTCGACGTCCTCGCGCGTGATCTCGACGCCGTGCCAGGTGTCGTGCTCGTCCCCCTGCGCCTCCCACGGGGTCGTCTTCACGAGGTACTTGAACAGCCCGCCCGGCCTGAGGACCCGGCGCGCCTCGGCGACGTAGCGGCGGACGACGTCCTTGTCGGGGATGTGCTGGAAGACGACGTAGCTCAGGACGAGGTCGAAGTGCGCGTCGGGGAACATCGCGAGCGAGCGGCCGTCGCCGGCGTGGAGGTGCGCGTTCTCGTGGCGGGCGAGGAAGGCGCGTCCCTGCTCGACCATCTCCCTCGAGACGTCGACGCCGTGGACCTCGTCGAAGATCAGCGCGAGGAACTGCACGAGGCGGCCGATGCCGCAGCCGATCTCGAGGACGCGCATGTCGCGACGGAGCCGGGGGTGGAGCTCCTCCAGGATCCGGTAGGCGTCGCGGCAGCCGGAGAGGGAGAAGAGGACGCCGTCCGACTCGCCGGTGGCGATGTAGTGCCGCGCGTCCTCCTTCGCCCGCGCGTCCCAGTCGCGCCGCATCCGTTCGCCGATGTCGTCGGTCATGTCGCTCTCGTCCGGGAGGTGGAGGGAGGGAGTGTAGCAGCGGGCGGCGAGTGCCGCGGAAGGCGTGGAGGGCGTATCGTGGGTCGAGAGGAGGTCCCCCCATGCGTCTCCGAGTCGCCTTCGTCGGTCTGGTCGCTCTCGTCGCGTTCGTCCCCGGCGCCTCCGCCTCGGTCCTCGTCGTCGACGGGGCGGGCGGCGCGCCGTACTCGTCGATCCAGGCCGCGGTCGCGGCGGCGGTGGACGGCGACGTCGTCCTCGTCCGGAGCGGCGTCTACGGCGCGGTCCGGGTCGAGAAGAAGGGGGTCTCGATCGTCGCCGACGCCGGCGCGCTGGTCGAGGTCGCCGGCGGGATCCACCTGGTCGACACGCTGGTGGAACACCGAATCGTGCTGCGCGGTCTGGTCGGGCGCGGGGCGTTCCAGGTCCCCGGCGCGGTGCCGGAGGGGCTCCGGCTGACCGTCGCCCGCGGGCCGGTCCGGGTGGAGGAGTGCGTCTTCGTCGGGGCGGACGGGATCTCGTTCTCGGTCGACTCGCCGGGGGCGGCCGGCGTGCGCGCGGACGTCGCGCTCGACCTCTCGCTCGCGCGGTGCGACGCGACGGGCGGCGACGGGGGGGACGCGTTCACCGGCGGGCCGTACAGCGCGGGGGGGCACGGGATCGTCGCGGCGGCGTCGAAGGTCTCCCTGCACGACTGCGTGCTGACCGGCGGCGTGCCCCCGAACGCCGACGACCTCGGCGACGGGGCGCCGGGCGGCCACGGCGCCCTCGTCCTCGAGAAGGGGTCGGCGACGCTGCCGACGACGTTCTTCGCCGCCGGCACCGCGTTCGTCGGGACGAACGGGAGCGTCGATCAGCTCTGCTTCATCTCCGGCGACGGCGGGGACGGCGCGCACCTCGACGGCGCCCTGGTCGTGGCGCGGTTCCTCGACTGCGACTTCTCGCCGGGCGTCCAGGGGACGTGCGGCATCTTCGGCACGGACGGCGTCGACGTCGACGCGGTGAACGGCGCGGACGGCGCGAAGCTCCCCGGCGCGTCGCGGACGGTCGCCGCGTCCTCTCCGGTCCGGGAGCTCGCGACGCTCACCCTCGACCTCGACGCCGCGTCCGCGGACGCGTGCTTCCTGCTCGTCTCCGCCGGGGCGCTCTGGCAGCTCGAGCTCGCGACGTCGGGGGTCCTCCTGACGGCGCCGCCGTGGATCGGAGGTCTGGTCCCGCTCGGTGTCGCGCCCGGGTCCGGGGCGTTCTCCCTCGGGATCCCGGTGCCGCTCCTTCCGGCCGGGGTCGACCACGTGACGGTGCACCTGCAGGGCGTGTTCGCGGACCCCGGCGGCGGGTGGTGGGTCGGAGGGCCCGCGACGCCGCTCGTGCTGGACGCGGCGTTCTGAGGGCGGCCGGGGCGCCGGCGGGTCGGACCGCGCCGGCGGCGGACCGGTCAGGCGGAGCAGACCTCGTTGCCGCTCTCGGCCGCCTCCAGGACCTGCGGGTCGACGGGGAGGCGGACGAAGAACTCCGTCCCCTTCCCCGGATGGGACTCGAAGCCGATCTTCCCGCCGTGCCGCTGCACGATCACGTTGTGCGCGATCGCGAGGCCCTGCCCCGTCCCCTGGCCCACCTCCTTGGTGGTGAAGAACGGCTCGAAGACCCGGTCCTCGATCGTCGACGGGATGCCGCCGCCGGTGTCCGTGATCCGCACCTCGACCCAGTCCGGATCGAGGACGCGCGTCGTGACCGTGATCTCTCCGCGCTGGCCGGCGTTCTCGTCCACCACGTCCGCGATCGCGTGGGCGGCGTTCACGATCAGGTTGAGGAAGACCTGGTTCAGCTCGCCCGGCAGGCAGACGACGTCGGGGAGGGAGTCGTCGTAGTCCGTGCGGAGCGTCGCGACGTACTTCCACTCGTTGGTCGAGACGAGGACCGTCGACTCGAGGCACGCGTTCAGGTCGGCGGGAGTCTTGTCCTCGTTCGACGGGTGCGAGCACTCCTTCATCGCGCGGACGATGCGGGCGATCTGCGTCAGTCCGCCGAGGCTCTGCTCGACCGCGCGGGGGATCTCCTCGAGGAGGTAGTCGAGGTCGGCCTCGTCGAGCCGCGCCTTCAGCTCGGCCGCCGGCACCGCCTCGCCGGCGTCCGAGGACCGGCGCAGCGCGGTCAGCACGCCGGCGAGGTCGCCGACGGCCTCCTCGAGGAACCGGACGTTGTCGCTGACGTATTGGGTCGGCGTGTTGATCTCGTGCGCGACCCCGGCCGCGAG
>JBICIB010000720.1:0-6542 GCA_043101415.1 Planctomycetota bacterium JB042
CGGGCGTTCGCGCGGGCGGCGGGAGTGCTCGAGTCGCTCGGCCGCTACGAGGAGGCGCGCGCCGCGTACCGGCGTGCGGTGGACCAGGCGACGTCGGTCGAGAGCGCGGCGTATCGCGCGTCGATCCAGGCGCAGGCCGGCGGCTTCCTGCTCCGGCGCGCGCGATACGAGGAGGCGGAGCCGCTCCTGCGCGCCGCCGCGGAGAGCCCGGAGTGGCGGGTCCGGTCGAACGCGGCCGCGTCGCTCGGCCGCGTCCTCGTGCAGCTCGGCCGGCCGCACGAGGCGTTGCGCATCGTCCGCCGTCTCGAACGCGAGGCGGCCGAGCGGAGCGACGACCAGGTCGACCTCCAGGTCCGCGAATGGACGGCGAACGTCCTCTCCCGCGTCGGCGCGTTCGACGAGGCGGCGGACCGTTACCGCACGATCCTCGAGCGGCTCCCTGGCGACGCCCGGGCGGAGCGGGCGGGCGTCCGGATGAACCTCGGCCTGGTCGACGAGGCGCTCGAGCGTCCGGAGGAGGCGCGCGACGCGTACGCGAGGGCCCTGGCCGTCTTCGAGGCGCGCGGCGATCGCGAGGACGAGGCGGCGGCGCGCGTGAACCTCGGCCGGGTCCTCTGCGCGCTCGGCGACGCGGAGTCGGCGTTGGTCCAGTCCGAGCGGGTCGTGGCGCTCGGCCGCGAGCTCGAGACGCCGCGGCTCGTGGCGTCGGGACTCGAGGGGAAGGCGGAGGCGTCGCTCGCGCTCGGCCGGATCGACGACGCCGAGCGGCTGTCGCGGGAGGCGCGGGCGATCTTCCGGGAGAGCGACGCGATCGAGGACGAGCTGGAGACGCTCCGCACGCAGGTCGGCGTCGCGCTCGCCCGCGAGGACGACGGGGCGGCGGCGGCGATCGTCGCCGAGGCGGAGGCGATCCTCGAGCGGGACGACGTGCGCCTCCTCTCCGCCGAGGAGGCGGCGGGGCTCCGGTCGCGGTTCGCGGTCTGGTCGGAGTTGACGCAGGACACGATCGCGTGCGCCGTCGCGTGCGCCGACGGGGACCGCGCGGCGGCGGTCGTGCGGGACGGCCTCGCGCGGGCGGCGCGGTGGAAGGGGCGCTCCCTGCTGGAGGGGCTCGTCGGCCGGCGGCTCGAGCCGGACGAGGTCGCCGGCCCGGACCACGCGGCGCGCGTCCAAGCCGCGCTCCCGCGGGAGTTCGCGCTCGTCGAGTACGTCGCCGGCCGCTCGCGCCTCTTCGCGTACGTCGTCTCGTCGGACGAGGTCGCGCTCGTCGACCTCGGCGCGCGGACGATCGAGGAGGACGCCCGGTCGTACCTCGCGGCGCTCTCTCAGGTCGGACGGCCGGCGGCGGAGATCGTCGACGCCGGGGCCGCCCTCCACCGCCGGCTGATCGAGCCGGTGCTCGCCCGGCTCGGCCGGCCGCCGGAAGGGCTGGTCGTCGTCCCGTCGGCGGCGCTCTCGGTCTTTCCGTTCGAGGCGCTCGTCGCCGAGCCCGGGCGCTCGTTCCTCGACACGACCTTCCTGATCGACCGGGTGCGGGTCGTCTACGCGCCCTCGACCTCGGTCTTCCTGCGGATGCAGACCGCGCCGCCCCGCGCGGAGACGTCGAGCCGGTCGCTCGTCTTCGCGGCGCCGACGACCAGCGTCGACCGCGGCTGGGACCGGCTGCACGGGGCGGACGTGGAGATGGCGCGGCTCTGCGACCGGCTGCGCGACGGGTTCGAGCCGCCGGAGGGCGGCGACCGCACGCTGCGCGAGCTGCGGCTCGGGCGCGCCGACGAGGTCACGTGGCCGGAGCTCGTGGTCCGGACCCGCGCCGCCGCGACCGAGGAGGCGCTGGCGGAGGTGGCGGGCGCGTACCGGCTGGTCCACTTCGCGGTGCACGGCCACGTCGACCTCGCGGACCCGCGGCGGAGCGGGCTGGTGCTGACCCAAACCGACCGCTCGGACGGCGTGCTGACGCTCGGCGAGATCGAGGGGCTCGGGCTGCGCGCGGACCTCGTCGTCCTCTCGGCCTGCGCCACCGCGGTCGGCCGGGTCCGACGCGGCGAGGGGGTCCAGAGCATCCTCGACGCGTTCGTCCGGGGCGGAGCGGGCGCGGTCGTCGGCACGCTGTTCATGATCGACGACGTGCGCGCGCCCGACCTGATGGCGAGGTTCTACGATCACCTCCTGGTCGAAGGGCGGCCGGTCGAGGAGGCGCTCCGGCTCGCGCGGATCGCGGTGCGCCGGGGCGCGGCGCGCGGCAGTCCGCTCGTCGATCCGGCGCGCGACGTGTCGGGCCATCCGGCGTGGTGGGCGCCGTTCGTCTACGTCGGGCCGGTGGGGAGGTAGCGGGTGCGCATCGTCTGCATCAGCGACACGCACGGTCGGCTCGGCGAGGTGGTCGTGCCGGAGGGGGACGTCCTGGTCTGCGCGGGGGACTTCACGCGGCGCGGCACCGAGGACGAGATCCGCGCCTTCGCCCGCGCGCTCCACGCTCTCCCGCACCCGGAGAAGGTCGTCGTCGCCGGGAACCATGACTTCCTGTTCGAACGCGATCCCGAGCGGGCCCGCGCGCTCCTCGGCGACGTGCGCTACCTCCGCGACGAGGGCGTGTCGATCGACGGCCGGTCGTTCTGGGGCTCGCCGTGGCAGCCGGAGTTCTGCGACTGGGCGTTCAACCTTCCGCGGGGCGCGGCGCTCGCCGAGAGGTGGGCGCTCGTCCCGGACGCGACCGACGTCCTCGTCACGCACGGACCGCCGCGCGGCGTGCTCGACGTCACGGTCTCCGGAGAGGCGGTCGGCTGCGACGACCTGGCGCGCGAGCTCCGGCGGATCGCGCCCCGCCTGCATGTCTTCGGTCACATCCACGAGGCGTACGGGCGCGTCGACGCGGACGGCACGATCTTCGTCAACGCGTCGATCTGCGACGTGCGCTACGCCGCGTCGCATCGGCCGATCGTCGTCGACCTCTGACCGGCCGCCGCTCCCGATCCGGCCGCCTCCATCCAACCTCGAGACGCAGGAATCTCGAGGGTTTCGAGCCACCGGCGCTCGCGAATCGTCGACTCTGTGCATCCCCACGCCGACGACAGGGGCGCCGTCGCCTCGCGGAGCGAAAGGACTCCCTCATCATGTCGAACCAGCCACTCCTCGCGCTCGTCGCCGCGGCGGCGCTCGCCCCGGCCGCGACGTCGCAGCCGGTGCGCCTCCGGGTCTCGGTCGAGAACCTCTCGCCCGTCCAGGGGACCTACCTCACGCCGCCGTGGGTCGCGTTCCACGACGGGACGTTCGACGTCTACGACGACGGCGTCGCCGCGAGCGCGGCGCTGGAGAGCATGGCCGAGGACGGCGACTCCGACGGGCTGGCGGCCGCCTTCGTCGGCGCCGCCACCGGCCAGGCGCAGGGCCGGCTCGGGTTCGCGCCGATCGCTCCCGGCGGGACCGCGGCCGCCGACTTCCTGCTCGACCCGACCACCACGACCGCGCGCTTCGGGACGATGGTCGCCGCGGTGATCCCGAGCAACGACGCGTTCGTCGGGAACGAGGACTCGCTCGGCGTGCCGATCTTCGACGTCGGCGGGAACCTCGTGGCGACCAACCTGTTCCTCGACGGCGGGGACGTGTGGGACGCCGGGACCGAGGTGAACGACGAGCTGCCGGCCAGCACCCATTTCCTCGGACAGGAGACCCCGGGCACGGGGACGGACGAGGGAGGCACCGTCGGTCTCCACGGCGGGTACGGCGCCGCGGGCTCGGGCGGGATCCTCGACGACCCGTCGTTCTCCGAGGGCGACTTCACCGAGTCGGGCTACCCGCTGCTGAAGATCCGGTACGCGGTCGCCGACGCGGTGACGGAGGCGCGCGCGCACACGGCCACCCTGGACGGCGACGCCGTGGTGCCGGCCGTCTCGACGAAGGCGACGGGGAACGGGTCGTTCGACCTCGTGATCGGCGGCACGACGATGGCGTACGAGGTGAAGTTCCCGAAGAAGAAGCTGAAGAAGGTGACGGGCGCGAGCCTCAACCTCGGCGCGGTCGGGGTCGACGGGCCGGTCGTGGTCGACCTCTTCTCCCCCGACTCCGCGCAGAAGAAGCTGAAGAAGCTGGCCGGTTCGATCACCTCCGCGGACCTCGTCGGCCCGCTCGCCGCCATGCCGCTCGACGCGCTCGTCGGGGCGATCGCGGACGGCGACGTCTACATGGTCGTCACCACGACGAAGAACCCGGACGGCGAGATCCGCGGCCAACTCGAGCTCTCTCCCTGACGTCCGGCGCGGAGCGGTCAGCGGCCGTCGAGGTAGCCGAGTTCGCGGAGGGCGTCGCGGTCCTCGTCCGACAGCCGGCGGTCGACGTCGCGGGCCGTCTCCGCGAACCAGCGATCGATCGCCGCCTCGAGCGCACCGGCGACCCGCGGACGCGCGTCGCGAACGTCGACCAGCTCGCCGGGATCGCGCGCGAGGTCGAAGAGCTGCTCGAGCGTCCCCCGATCCTCCGGTCCCGTGGCCCAGTCGGGGTAGAGCTCTCGCTTCCGCCGGCGGTCGACGAACTTGAACCCGCGATCGTCGACGACGGCCGCGGCGCGGCGGGAGTAGCCGAACACCTGCCGGCGCGCCGGCGCGCGGCCGCCGAGGAGGCTCTCGCCGTGCACGTCCGGCGGGACCGGACGGCCGAGCGCGGCGAGGATCGTCGGCACGAGATCGAGGTTCGCGGCGAGGCCGCCGCGACGCGCCCCGGCCGGGAACCCGGGGCCGGCGAGGATCAGCGGCACCCGCCAGACCTCGTCGTGGAAGCACGAACCGTGGGCGCGCTCGAGGAGGTCCTCGATCCCCAACCCCATGCCGGTGGGGGACTGCCGGATCCAGACTCGCAGGTCCTCCGGGTACCTCAGGTGCTCGTACAGCTCTTCGCCGTGGTCCGACGCCACGACGATCAACGTGCGGTCGAGCTCGCCGCGTTCCTCGAGGAGATCGATCAGTGCGCCGACGGCGGCGTCCATGGTGAGCACCTCCGCGTCGTAGAGGTTGCTCTGGTCCCGGATGCTCGCGGCCGCCTCGTCGAGCGTCGCCGTCCGGGCCGCCTCGGGTTCGAACGCGACCGGCGACTCGAAGCGGGACCAGCGCTCCCGGAGCGCCTCCTCGTCGGCGCGAGGTCGCCCGTCGAAGCGTCGGAAGCGCGCGGGCGGCGCGTACGGAGTGTGAGGGTCGGTGGCGTGCAGCCAGGCGAAGAACCCGCGCTCCGACGCGCCCGTCGCGGACCGCCACCGGGCGTGCCAGTCGGCGAACCGTTCGACGACCGTCGACGTGCGTCCCCCCCGGATCGGCGCGTCGAAGTGGTCGAACCCGCGGTCGAAGCCGCGGTCGTGGGCGAGCACCGGATTCCCGACGAACGCCGCGGTCGCGAGCCCGGCCTCCCGCAGCCGCTCCGCCAGCACCGGCCGGTCCGCGGGGAGCCGTTCCTCCTCGTCGGAGACGTAGAGGCCGGTCATCAGCGAGAGCATCGCGGGGCCGGTCCACGTCCCCTGGGTGTACGCCGACTCGTACAGCGTGCCGCGGGCCGCGAGCGCGTCGAGACGGGGGGACGTCGGGCGGGAGGAGCCGTAGACGCCCAGGCGGTCGGCGCGGAGCGTGTCGACGACGAGGAGGAGCACGTTCGTCGGGCGATCGACGGCCGGTTCGGAGCAGGCCGCGACGGCGGCCGCGAGGGCGAGGCCGAGCGACCGGAGGGGGCGGCGAGGAGGCATCGCCCCTTGATACCCGATCCGGCCGGTCGGTCGGTCGGGCGGGCGCGTCGACGGTTTCTACAATCCGCCCGCTCCGATCACCTCGTCCCGTCGTCGTCGAGCGCCCGAGCTGCCGTCGCCCGGGTCCTCCGGGCGGCCGGGCGCGTTGGCATTCGGCTTGCACTCCCGCTCGACGGCCGCCGCGTTCGACGGCCGTACCATCAGGGAACGGCGGAAGATCGACGGAAAGGACCTCCCCTTGAGTGGCACCGACCGGAAGGACGAGTTCGACGTCGTCGTGATCGGCAGCGGCGCGACCGGACAGTCGGTCGCCTACGCGGCGCGCGAGGACGGCATGTCGGTCGCGATCGTCGAGGCGCGGACGCTCGGCGGGACGTGTCCGAACCGCGGGTGCGACGCGAAGAAGGTGTACGTCAACGCCGCGGAGGCGTTCGAGGCGACGGTCCGGTTGGCGGGGAAGGGGCTCCGGACGAACGACCTGTCGATCCGCTGGGACGAACTCCTCCGGACGAAGCGGTCGTTCACCGACCCGATCCACGACGGGACCGCCGACCGGCTCCGCGACGCGGGGATCGAGGCCGTCCTGGGCCGGGCCCGCTTCGTCGACCCGCACGCGCTCGACGTCGACGGGCGTCGGCTCCGAGGGGACCGGATCGTCGTCGCGACCGGGAGCCGCCCGGCGCCGGTCGAGTTCCCGGGCGGGGAACGGATGATCGACAGCGACGCGTTCCTCGAGCTCGAGGCGCTGCCGCGGCGGGTCGTCTTCGTCGGGGGCGGCTTCGTGTCGTTCGAGTTCGCGCACGTCGCGGCGCGGGCGGGG
>JBICIB010000721.1:0-4737 GCA_043101415.1 Planctomycetota bacterium JB042
CTCGCGGCGGCGGCGCCGGCGTGGCGCCTCTCGCGGGTCTCGCCGGTCGACTCGCTCCGGGGGACGGTCTGATGGCGCTCGTCCCGGTCTCGTACAACCTCCGGAGCCTCTTCGTCCGCCGCTCCGCGACGCTCCTCACCGTGCTCGGGATCGGCGCGACCGTCGCCGTCGTGGCGTCGGTCCTGGCGCTGAAGCAGGGGTTCGAGCGCCTGTTCGTCGAGCGCGGCCGGGAGGACGTCGTGGTCGTGCTCCGGAAGGGCGCGACCGACGAAGGGTCGAGCGGCATCCCCCTCGCCCAGGCGCAGACGCTGATCAAGTCGAGCCCGGAGATCGCCGAGGACGCGGACGGGCGCCCGCTGGCGGCGATGGAGTCGTACCTGGGCGTGCGGCGGTTCAAGGTCGGCGGAGGCGAGACGAACGTCCCGGTCCGCGGGGTGCAGCCGGCGAGCTTCCGCGTCCACGGCGACTCGCTCCGGGTCGTCGAGGGGAGGCGGTTCGAGCCGGGCGCGGACGAGGTGATCGTCGGGGCGAAGCTGGTCGGCCGCATCCGGAACTGCGCGGTCGGCGAGGTGATCGTCTTCAACACCACCCCGTTCCGGGTGGTCGGCGTCTTCGCCGACGACGGCCCGTACGCGTCGGAGATCTGGGGCGACGTCGATCGGATCGGGGAGGCGCTGGAACGGCCGGTCTACAACCGCGTCCTCTGCCGCCTGCGGGAAGGGATCGGGGCGGACGAGTTCGCGGCCCGGCTCGGCGAGGACGTCCGGACGCCGGCGCTGGCGATGACCGAGCGCGCCTACCTCGCGTCCCTGACCGGGGCGATCTCGGTCGCGCTCTCCGCGCTCGGCACGGTCCTGGCGCTGATCATGGGGGTCGCCGCCGTCTTCACCGCGACCAACACCATGCTCGCGGCGATCGCGGCGCGGACCCACGAGATCGGCGTGCTCCTCTCGATCGGGTTCCGGCCGACGGCGATCTTCGTGTCGTTCCTGATGGAGGCGGCGCTGCTCGGGCTGCTCGGGGGCGTCGTCGGCTGCCTGCTCGCGATCCCGCTGAACGGCCTCGAGACCGGGACCACGAACTACCAGACGTTCACCGAGGTGGCGTTCGCCTTCCGGGTGTCGCCCGAGGTGCTCGGGACGGCGGTCGTCTTCTCGCTCGGGCTCGGTCTCCTCGGCGGCGCGTGGCCGGCGTGGCGCGCCTCGCGGATGACGCCGACCCGCGCGTTGCGGCGGGGGTGAGGCTCCGCTTCAGACGAGCTTCGGCAGCATCGCCGTCGCCAGCCCGAGCACCAGGAAGAAGCCGCACATGTCGGTCACGGTGGTCAGGATCGGCCCGGAGGCGAGCGCCGGGTCGACGCCGAGCCGCTTCAGCAGGAGCGGGACCGCGCCGCCGATCGAGACCGCCACCAGCGTGTTCACGGCGAGCGCCGCGCCGACGACCACGCCGAACCACGGGTTGCCGTTCCAGAGCCAGCCGCCGACCGCGACCAGCGTCCCGAGGGCGAGGCCGTTCACGATCCCGATCAGCACCTCCTTCCCGAGGACGCGGAAGACCTCGCGCGGGAGGACGAGGCCGAGCGACAGCTCGCGCATGCTGACGGCGACCGCCTGGTTCCCCGAACAGCCGGACATGTCGGAGATGATCGGCAGGAAGACCGCCAGCGCGATCACCTGCGAGAGCGTGTCCTGGAACGAGGCGATGACCGACGCGGCGATCACGTTCAGGAGGATGTTGATCGACAGCCACGACAGCCGGCGGCGCGCGCGGAGTCCGAGCGGCATCGATCGGAGCTCCTCCTTGACGAGTCCCTGGCTCCGCTGCAGGTCGCGGTCGGCCCGCTCCTTCAGGCGCTCCTGGACGGCGCCGCGATGCACGATCCCGAGCATCCGTCCCTTCGCGTCGATCACGGGAACGCCGAGGAAGGCGTGCTCGACGAAGAAGTCGGTCAGCGCCTCGACGCTCGTCTCGTCGCGCACCGTCAGCGGGTCCTTGACCATCCGCTCGGAGATCACGCGCGTCCCGCGGGCGAGGAGGAGGTCGCGCAGCCGGAGGACGCCGACCAGCCGCCGGCGCCGGTCGGTGACGTAGACGTACTGGACGTCGAGGTCCTCGATCTCCTCCGAGCGGGCGCGGAGCTCCTTGACCACGTCGGCGACCGTCGAGTCCTCCGGGAAGGCGAGGAACTCCGTCGCCATGAGGCCGCCCGCCTCGTCGTCCTCGTACTCGCAGAGGACGCGCGCCTCCGCCGCCTCGCCCGGCTCCATCTCGGCGAGGATCGGCTCGGCCCGCGCGTCGTCGATCTCGCCGAGGAGGTCCGCGCGTTCGTCGGAGGGGATCTCGTGGAGGACCTCGGCGGCGATCCCCGGTCCGACGCCGGTGAGCGCCTCGATCGCCTGGACGTCCGGGAGGTGGAGGAGGATGTCGGCGCCCTCGTCGGCCGGGAGTGCCTCCAGGAGGCGCGACCGTTCCTCGGCCGTGAGTCGCGAGACCTCGAGGGTGAACGTGGCCGCCTCGCTCGCGGCGACGCGCTCGCGAATCGTCGTCACGTCCCCCGCGCGCAGGAGTTCGGTCAGCGGCGACGTCGTGGCGGTCTCGCGAGGAGGACTCGGGGGTTCGGTCATGCGGGACAGCAGACCGGCCGGAACGGGAGAACGGAAGGCCCACCGGGGTTTGCGACGTTCGCTTCGTCCGAGGTCCGTTCGAGGATCGGCCGGATCGCGGCGTCAGACTTTGACTTACGTCGAAGGAGGGAGGAGGAGCTCCTCCGGGGCCGGCCCTCTTTGTGGAACACCTGTCGCACGATCCGGGTTAGGGTGCGGTTTCGACGCCTCCGCCGGGTGTGAATGGGAGCCCGGCGATTCGTTCAGGCCGGCGTCGAGGATCTCATCCCCCCAGACCATGGAGTCACCCACCATGACCCGATCCCTCCCCGTCTTCGCGGCGCTCGCCTTCGTCGCCGCGCCCGCCTTCGCGCAGGACGAGCTCGCGGAGAACCCGACCCACGGCCAGCGCCCGACGCAGAGCGTGAGCCAGGCGCCGTCGACCTCGGCGACGCCGCAGTTCGTCTCCGGGACGTCGGTCGCGCAGACGATCTTCTCCAACATCCCCGGCCACCCGACGGCGGCGATCCCGGGCTTCCCGGGGTTCGAGTTCGACCCGGGGACCGGCACCGCCGACTTCAACCGACCGTTCGGCAGCCCGAACGGGAACTGGGTCCTGACCGCGCAGTCCGACGACGCGTCGACCTCCGCGGACGAGGTCTTGATCGTCAACGGCGTCGGCGTCCTGAAGGAGGGCGACGTCTGCCCGTGGGACGCGGCGAACACCCTCGGCCCGTTCGACACGAAGATCGGCATCAACGACGCCGGCGACTACGTCTTCTGCATGAACCTCGCGCCGACGACGACCAACGACGACTACGTCATGAAGGTCACCGCCGGCCCGACGTACAACGTCATCGCGCAGGAGGGCGGCGCCGTGACGACCATCGCCGGCGCGACGTACGACGACATCCTCGACAGCGTGATGATCCTCGCCGACGGCACGGTCGGCTTCCAGGCGGACGGGATCGACGGCGCGGTCACGACCTCCGACGACGAGATCGCCGAGCTCGGCGCGACGCTCTTCTTCCGCGAGAACACGATCACGCCGGGCGGCCAGATGGCCGGCACCCTGACCGAGATGGCCGAGAACATCGACTTCGAGGACAACTTCGTCGACCCGGCCGGGACGACGCTCCTCTGGCAGGGTGACCTGACCGGTCCGACGGCCACCGACGACGTCGTCGTGGTGAACAACATGGTCGTCCTCCAGGAGGGCGTGGTCATCCCGGGTTCCGGGTTCCCGAACCCGATCGACTCGAGCGGCATCGTGAACGTCGACGTCGACTTCGGCGGCAACTGGTACGCCCGCGGCAACAACGACATCAGCGAACTCGACTGGGTCGTCCGCAGCGGCGCGGTCGTGGCGGCGGTGGGGCAGCCGATCACGCCCGGCTCGACCGAGCTCTGGGACGACACGGACTTCAGCTCCTGCTTCTTCGCCCACACCGGCAACGCGATCGGCGACTACATCGTCGCCGGCGTCACGAGCGAGGACTCGGTCCGGAACGGCGTCGTGGTCTTCAACGGCACGCAGGTCGTCCTCCGCGAGAACGAGCCGGTCGACCTCGACAACAACGGCCTGTTCGACGACGGCGTCTACTTCAGCACCTTCGGCAACGACGACTTCATCCTGAACGACGCCGGGGAGATGTACTTCACGGCGACGATTCGCGACGCGTCCGGTTCGACGGTCGGCCAGGGCTTCTTCAAGAAGACGATCACGCCGTGCGCGGGCGGCCCGGTCATCGAGTTCGGGGTCGGCTGCGCCGGCACCACCGGCGTCGCGCCGGTCCTGTCGGGGATCGGCTGCGCCACGCCGGGCGGCACGATCACGATGGCGATCACCGACGGCGCGCCGACCTCGCAGGCCGCGATCTTCGTCGGCGTCACGCCG
This sequence comes from Planctomycetota bacterium JB042, assembly GCA_043101415.1. Lineage (GTDB taxonomy): Bacteria > Planctomycetota > B15-G4 > B15-G4 > JADJEK01 > JAUIEL01. Next base: position 4,501 of record JBICIB010000721.1, read on the forward strand.
CTCACCCAGGACCTCGGCTCCGGCTGCACCCTGTACGTGAACCCGCTGGTCCCGATCTTCGTGCCGCTCGACGCGGTCGGATCGGTGACGATCCCGGCGGTCATCCCGGCGAGCGCGCCGCTCGTCACGGCGTACCTGCAGGCGTTCAACGGGGACGCGGGGGCGCCGCTCGGCTTCACCACCACGAACGGGCTGCAGATCTCGATCCAGTGATCGACGCGCACCCCGCCAGATCGG
>JBICIB010000722.1:0-8623 GCA_043101415.1 Planctomycetota bacterium JB042
GAGCGGGTCGGAGAGCTCGTCCCTCCTTCGGCCCCCGCCGTAGCGAACGCGAAGACGTTGCCGAACGCGTTCCTCGCCCCGCGCGCAGCGGCTAGGACAGCGGGTCGGAGAGCTCGTCCCTCCTTCGGCCCCCGCCGTGGCGAACGCGAAGACGTTCCCGAACGCGTTCCAAGCCGCGCAGCGCTAGTTTCCCAGGTACCCGAGCGCCCGCAGCTCCTCCTCGCGCTCGGGTGAGATCTCCGCGGTCCCGGTCGACGAGGCGAGTCGCCGGAGCGCGGCGACGCGGGCTTCGAGGCGGTTCGCGATCTGCTTCGTCCGCTCGACCTCGCCCCCCGACACGTCGACCGCCTCGCCGGACTCCGCGAGGTCGAAGAGGAAGACCCGGTCGTTCCCCTGCGGCCGCCGTTCGACCTTCAGCTTCCACCGCTCGCCGCGGAGCGCGTGCTTCTCCTGTCGGGTCGGGGTCCCGGAGACGGCGAGCGCCGGCTCCCCCGCGAACGGCCCGCCGGCGAACGCGGGGCGGAGGCTCCGGCCGTCGGTCAGCTCGGCGAGCGGGTCGAGGCCGAGGAGGTCGCGCACGGTCGGCGCGACGTCGGCGAGGGAGACGACCGCGTCGTGACGCCCCGCTCCGACGCCGCGCCCGAAGAAGAGGAGCGGGACGCGGAGGAGCTCCTCGTGGAGGTCGTGCGCGTGGCCGAAGTCGCCGTGCTCGCCGAGCTCCTCGCCGTGATCCGAGAGGACCACGACGAGGGTCTCGTCCGGCCGCTCGAGGGCGCGGGACGCGGTCAGGACCCGTTCGACCAGACGGTCGGCCGCCCGGAGCGCGGCGTCGTAGCGGCGGGACATCACGGCCAGCTCGTCGGCGAAGCGCGCCGGGTCGTCCGTCGTCCGGAGCCGCTTCCGGAGGGAGGTCCACCGTCGGTCCTGCGGCAGCGCCTCCGCCTCGTCGCGCGGGACCCCGACCGCGACGAGGTCGTCGACCTCGGCGTGATACTCGTGCGCGACGTACGTGTGCGCGAACAGGAAGACCGGACGGTCGCGCGGCTCGGCGAGGACCTCGTCGATCCGCCGACGCGACTCGGCCGACATCCGCATCGCCACGTCCGAGCCGAGGTGCAGCGGCGGCGCCGGGTCGGCCGTCCGGTACTCCTCGAACCCCTCCCCGAAGCCGAAGTCGGGCGCCACGTAGCCGCCGCCGGTGACGGCGACGGTCCGGTATCCGCGGGCGCGGAGTTCGCGCGCCAGCATCGGGACCGTCGACGGGTCGATGCGCTGGCTCGTGTGACGGACGCCGTGCCGGTCCGGGAGCTGTCCGGAGAGGATCGTGACGTGGGACGGGAGCGTCCAGGGGGCGGGCGCGATGGCCTGGGTGAAGACCGCCGATCGCTCGGCGAGCGCGGCGAGGGCCGGCGTGGTGTCGCGCGAGTACCCGTACGCGGAGACCCGATCGGCGCGCACGGTGTCGAGGGAGACGAGCAGCACGTCGGGCGGCCGCGGCGTCGACGGCTCGCGACGGGCGACGACGATCGGGTTCGCGAACGCCACGGCGACCGGCTCGGCGGCCTCGGTCGACGCGGCGAGGACGATCTCCACCGCGCTCCCGGCCCACTCGTCGAGGTCGACCGTCACGGAGGTCCAGCGCGCGAGCGGCCCGCCGTCGTTCACGAGGCTCGACCCGGCCCGCGTCCGCGACCGCCCGTCGGCGCGGATCTCGACCGAGATCTCGATCCCGGCCTCCTCCTCGGGGTCGACGTGCCCGACCGCCAGCCCGAGGCGCGCGCCGGACTCCGGGACCTCGATCGGCCAGCATGCCGTCCCCGGCGCGAGCAGGACGAGCGACTCCCGCCGATCGCCGCCTCGCGCCACCCGCCGCACCCACGGCGAGCCGCCCGGGCGCGGCGCGGTCTCCTCGAGCACGGTCCCGAGCGCGGTCGGGAGCGAACGCTCGACGTCGACCAGACGCGCCCCTCCGGCGCGGACCACCAGGCCGAGGACGTACCGATACCGATCGACCCAGCGGTGGACGGCCCGGTACGTCACGACGCCGGACGCGTCCGCGGGTCCGTCGGGGCGCAGCTCGACGGTGTCCGGCGCCCGGCCGTGCTGGAGGGGCGAGACGAGGTCCGGCGCGCCGAGGTCCGCGGACTCGTCCTCGACGCGGAGGAGGCAGAGGCGGAGGTCGGACCCTTCGTCGACCGCGAGCCGGACCGCGATCGCGTGCGAGACGCGGGCGTCCGATCCCGGGGGCGGGTCGAGGGGGCGCCAGAGCGCGGCCGGACCGTCGACGCGGATGCCGGCCGCGCCGTCGGACACGCGGACGGCGGGCTCGGCCGCCCCCGGCGCCGCCGCCGCGCCGGAGATCACCCGCCGGACCCGCTCGTCGGCCGCGGAATGGAAGCCGTCCAGCCGGTCCCCGGCGATCGCCTCGAACCGCCGATGGGTCCGCTCCCGGACCGCCCGCGCGTCGCCGAGGTCGAGGGTGGAGTCGATCCGGACCCGACCGACCTCGTCCAGCAGTCGGACCGGCAGGTCCCCGGGGGGCCGCTCGCCCGCCCCGCAGCCGGCGAGCACCAGGGCACCAACCACAAGTCTTTTCCGCGGATGTCGTTGCATCGCATCACCGGGAGCCGGGAGGGAGAGTCCGCTCGGCATGGTACCCCGCCCGTCGGGTCCCCGACGACGTTTGACGGCGGCCGCACCGCGCCTTCACCGAACCTTGATCTTCCTGCTCGATGCTCTCCGTCGACCGTCCGATCGCGGCCGGGTTGGGTGCCCGCAGGAGGGGTCCGTGCAGATGACCGACGAATCCAAGCTCGGCGATCGAGCGCGAGGCGCCCGAGCCGACGTCCGCGTCTCGACCGGGCACCCTCCCGTCGCCAGGCCTCCGGAGAAGCCGGTCCCGAGCGGCCGCGCCGAGCGGATCCGCATCGACAAGCTGAACCTCTGGTACGGCGACAACCAGGCGCTGTTCGACATCGACATGGTCGTCCACGAGCGGTCGGTCACCGCGCTGATCGGTCCGTCGGGCTGCGGGAAGTCGACCCTCCTCCGCACGATCAACCGGATGAACGACCTCGTCGACGGAGTGCGCATCTCCGGCGAGGTCCGCCTCGACGGCGAGGACATCTACCACCGCGACGTCGAGGTCGAGATCCTCCGGCGGCGGGTCGGCATGGTGTTCCAGAAGTCGAACCCGTTCCCGAAGTCGATCTTCGAGAACGTCGCGTACGGCCCGCGCATCCAGGGGCTGAACGATCGGGCCGCCCTCGAGGAGATCGTGGAGTCGTCCCTGCAGCGCGCGGCGTTGTGGGACGAGGTGAAGGATCGGCTCGAGCAGAGCGCCCTCGGGCTGTCGGGCGGACAGCAGCAGCGCCTCTGCATCGCGCGCAGCCTCGCGACGAACCCCGAGGTCCTCCTCATGGACGAGCCGGCGTCGGCGCTCGACCCGCTCTCGACCGGGAAGATCGAGGACCTGATCCACGACCTGAAGAGCCGCTACACGATCGTCATCGTCACGCACAACATGCAGCAGGCCGCGCGCGTGTCGGACCGGACGGGGTTCTTCCTGAACGGCGTGCTGGTGGAGGAGGGTCCGACGGACCGCATCTTCACCAACCCGCAGCACAAGGACACCGAAGACTACGTCACGGGGCGGTTCGGCTAGAACCCGACGCCCCCGATCCAGGGAAAGAACATGAAGATCACCCTCTCGCTCGCGGCCGCGGCGCTGTTCGCCGGAGCCGCGTACGCCGCCGACGACGTCAAGAGCATCCCGAAGTACCAGCCGACCGGAGAGAAGCTCCGGGGGACGCTCGACAGCGTCGGCTCGGACACGATGAACAACCTGATGACGTACTGGGCGGAGGGCTTCGCGAAGCACTACCCCGACGTCCAGGTCCAGATCGAGGGGAAGGGCTCGTCGACCGCGCCGCCGGCGCTGATCGAGGGCGTCTCCGAGTTCGGCCCGATGTCCCGCGCGATGAAGAACGAGGAGATCGACGAGTTCGAGAAGCGCTACGGCTACAAGCCGACCCGCCTCCGCACCTGCCTCGACGCCCTCGCCGTCTTCGTCAGCAAGGACAACCCGATCGAGAGCCTGTCGCTCGACCAGGTCGACGCGATCTTCTCGAAGACCCGCAACCGCGGGATGACGCCGGTCGCGACCTGGGGTGACCTCGGGATGCGCGGGGACTTCGCCTCCGCGAAGATCAGCCTCTTCGGCCGCAACTCCGCGTCCGGCACCTACGGGTTCTTCAAGACGAACGCGCTGAAGAAGGGCGACTTCAAGGACGAGGTGAAGGAGCAGCCCGGCTCGGCCGGGGTGGTCCAGGGCGTGTCGAAGGACCGCTTCGCGGTCGGCTACTCGGGGATCGGCTACCGGACCTCCGACGTCCGCGCCGTCCCGCTCTCGTCGAAGGAAGGGAAGACCGCGTACGAGGCGAACCTCGAGAACGTCGTCAACGAGGACTACCCCCTCGGCCGCTTCCTGAACCTCTACGTCAACAAGGCGCCCGGGAAGCCGATGGACCCGATGGTCCGCGAGTTCCTGAAGTTCGTCTTCTCTCGCGAGGGCCAGGAGGTCGTCGTGAAGGCCGGCTACCTCCCGCTCCCGGCCGAGGTCTGCCAGGAGGAGCTCGAGAAGCTCCGCTCCTGATCGAAGCGTTCCGTCCTCGACGACGCCGGGCACGGGCTCGCTCCGACGAAGGAGCCCGACCCGGCGTCCATCGGTTCCGCGGCGGCCCGGCCCGCGCCCCACTCCACCCGAAGCGCCCATGGTGATGCTCGCCGAAGAGACCGCCCCCGCCGACTCCGTCCCGTCGAAGATCGACGAGTACTTCGGAGACACCCCTCGCGCCCGGAAGCGGATCCGACGCCTCCGGATCCTCGACCGGATCGTCGCCTCGCTGATCACGACCGGCGGGGTCGCGATCATCCTCGCGGTGTTCGGCATCTTCTTCTTCGTCGGGATCGAGGCGCTCCCGCTCCTCTTCCCCGGCGACGCCGAGGCGCGGCCGGTCGCGGAGGCGCTGAAGCGGCCGGCCGGGCGGGCGCTGGCGGTCGGCGAGGACGAGTACCGCGAGACCGGCTGGGTGCTGACCGAGAGCGGCGTCGTGCGGCTGCTCGACTTCGAGGGAGGATCGATCGTCGGAGAGGTCGCGCTGGAGGAGCTCGGCGACGCGAGGATCGTCGCCGGCGCCCGGGCCGCCGGATCCGACGTCGCGGCCGCCGCGACCGACGACGGACAGGTCCTCGTCGCGGGCGTGGCGTACGAGTCGATCTTCGAGGACGGCCAGCGGGTCCGCCAGGAGATCCGGGTCGACTGGCAGCTCCCGTTCGCGCTCCGCGAGGACGGGGGGCGGCTCGAGCACGTCGCGGTCTCCTCGGACGGCGAGAACCTCGTGGTCGCCGCCGCCGGACCGGGGTTCCTCGGCGTCGCCCAGCGGAAGATCGAGGGGCGGCGCGTGCGTCGGGGCGAGGCGACCGGCGCCCTCGAAGGGGTGACGGCCACGGCGCTCGCGATCGACGAGCTCGCGGAGACGATGGTGGTCGGGCTCTCCAACGGAGAGGTCCTCCGGTTCGAGCTCGACCGCGCCGACGCCGAGCTGGTCGAGCGCATCCGGCCCGGCGAGTCGCCGATCACGGCCCTGGCGTTCGCCTTCGGAGGGCGCACGCTGCTCGTCGGCGACGAGGCGGGCGCGCTCTCCGGCTGGCAGGGGATCCGCAGCTCTCCCGAGTCGAAGCGGACCCTCTCGCACGTGCGCCACTTCGAGCCGATGAGCGCGCCGGTCACCGCGCTCGCCCCCTCGCGCCGCAACAAGGCGTTCCTCGCCGTCGACCGGAAGGGCGAGGTCCGCATCGAGCACACGACGACCGAACGGACCGTCGTCTCGGTCGACACGATCCCCTCGGGCGGCGCCGCGACGCTCGCGCCGCGGTTCGACGGCGCCACGGTCTTCGACGGCGAGGGGAACCTCCACCGCTACGACGTGTCGGCCCACCACGCCGACTCGTCGGTCGCGGCGCTCTTCCTCCCGATGCTGTACGAGGGGTACGACCGGCCGGAGTTCGTGTGGCAGACGAGCGGCGGCACCGACGACAACGAGCCGAAGTACTCCCTGGTGCCGCTCGTCTTCGGGTCGCTGAAGGGCGTGCTGTACGCGATGCTCTTCTCGACGCCGCTGGCGATCCTCGCCGCGATGTTCACGAGCCAGTTCGCGAGCCGCCGGATGCGCGGCTTCGTCAAGCCGACCATCGAGCTGATGGGCGCGCTGCCGTCGGTCGTCGTCGGGTTCCTCGCCGGCCTCTGGCTCAGCCCGATCATCGACCAGCACCTGCAGGCGTTCTTCAACCTGATCGTCTTCCTGCCGCTCGGCCTCGGCGCGACCGTGCTGGTCTTCCGGATGCTGTCGAACAAGGCCCGACAGCGCATCGCGCTCGGCCGCGAGCTGTCGTTCGCGCTGCCGTTCCTCGCCGCCGCCTGCCTCGGCGCCACGTTCGCCGCCCCGTCGATGGAGGGGGTGCTGTTCGACGGCGACCTGCGGGGGTGGCTGGTCCAGGAGTGGAACGTCGCGTACGACCGCCAGAACTGCTTCGTGGTCGGCATCGCGCTCGGCCTGGCCGTGATGCCGATCATCTTCACCGTCGCCGAGGACGCGATGTCGAACGTGCCGCAGGCGCTCCGCGCCGCGTCGTCCGCGCTCGGCGCCAGCCGCTGGCAGACCGCGTGGCGCCTGGTCCTCCCGGCCGCGAGCCCCGGGATCTTCGCCGCGCTGATGCTCGGCTTCGGCCGCGCGATCGGCGAGACGATGATCGTGGTCATGGCGACCGGCAACACGCCGATCCTCGACATCTCTCCGTTCAACGGGATGCGCACGATCTCCGCCGCGATCGCGACCGAGATCCCCGAGGCCCCGGTCGGCGGGACCCTCTACCGCGTGCTCTTCCTCTCCGGCTGCCTCCTGTTCGCCTTCGCGTTCTTCGCGAACACGGCGGCGGAGGTCGTCGGCGAACGACTCCGCCGGAGGTACGCCAAATGGTGAACCGCGTCGAAGGTGAGGGCGAACTCCGGGACGATCCGCTCCCGGGCGCCGAGAGCCTCCGGTCGACGGAGGGGAAGTCGGTCCGAAAGGGCGAGCCGTGGGTCTTCGCGACCGGCGGCACCCTGATCCTGATGATCGCCCTCGTGTTCGGGGTGATCGTGCTGCTGCTCCTGAACGGCCTCGGGTTCTTCTGGCCGAGCGACCTTCAGCAGGTCGAGCGGAAGGACGGCACGATCTCCCTCGGCATCGAGTGGGGCGAGGAGGAGATCCCCGGCGAGGACGGCGGCACCCGGACCCAGTACCGCGTCGGCAACCCGAAGGAGTTCCCGGCCGACTTCGTCTGGATCGACGACGACCAGGTGGCCTCGATCACGAGGCCGGACGACGCGCTCCTGATCGAGACGCTGACCTGGTCGCCGCGGATCGGGAGGTTCGTGGAGGCCCGGCGCGACGGCGAGGTCGTCCTGCGTTCGACCGACGACGGCTGGTTCGGCCGCCACGAGGAGTTGGTCGAGGAGGCGGGAGGGGAGCGCATCCACGGCAAGCTCGCCCCCGAGGTCGACGAGGCGAGTCTGGTCGGCCGGTACCGCCTCTCCGACGGCCAGGAGATCGAGATCCCCCTCGCCGCGGTCGTCCGCACCGTCCGACCGAACTCCATGGGGACGCTCGCGAAGGCCGGCGTCTACGTCTCCCGGGTCTGGGAGTTCCTCGCCGCGCACCCGCGCGAGTCGAACACCGCCGGCGGCGTCTTCCCGGCGATCCTCGGGACGGTCCTGATGGTGCTCATCATGACGCTCGCCGTCGTCCCGCTCGGGGTCGTCGGAGCCCTCTACCTGAACGAGTACGCGAAGCAGGGACCGCTCGTCCGGCTCGTCCGCCTCGCGGTGAGCAACCTCGCCGGCGTGCCGTCGATCGTGTTCGGCATGTTCGGGCTCGCGTTCTTCATCCACATCGTCGGGAGCGGGATCGACTCGGTCTTCTTCGCCGACGAGCCGGGCGCCGTGTTCGGCACCGGCGGGCTGCTCTGGGCGTCGCTGACGCTCGCCCTCCTGACGGTGCCGGTCGTCATCATCTCGACGGAGGAGGCGCTCCGGGCGACGCCCCGCGCCCAGCGCGAGGGGGCGCTCGCGCTCGGCGCGACGAAGTGGCAGTCGATCCGCACCGTGATCCTGCCGGCGTCCCTGCCGGGTATCCTGACCGGGGTCATCCTCGCCATCGCGCGCGGCGCGGGCGAGGTGGCGCCGCTGATGCTGACCGGGGTGATGAAGCTCGCGCCGAGCCCGCTGATCGACGGAACGGCGCCGTACCTGCACGCGGACCGGAAGTTCATGCACCTCGGCTTCCACATCTACGACCTGGCGTTCCAGTCGCCCAACATCGAGGCGTCGAAGCCGATCGTGTACGCGACCGCGCTCCTCCTCCTGGTGCTGGTGGTGGCGCTGAACCTCTCCGCGATCCTGTTCCGCAACCGCGTCCGGCGGCGCCTCATGGGCGGAGTCTTCTGATGAGCAAGCAGATCGAGGAGGACCTCGACGATGCCGCCGATGTGGAGGATCTGCTTCAGGACCTGGTCGAGGTCCTCC
>JBICIB010000723.1:0-5256 GCA_043101415.1 Planctomycetota bacterium JB042
CGATCCTCCGCGGCCGCGCTGGGCGGGGCGACGGCGAGGCCGAGGAGCAGCGCCGCCGCGACGACCGCCGGGCGGCGATCCGTCGGACGGACGAGCATCGAGGCGAGCAGGAAAGCCAGCGCGAGCCCGGCGAAGAGCTGGAACTGCTCGCGCTGGCGGCGCCGCTCCTCCTCGCGCAGCGCGCCGGCCCGGAGGTTCGAGAGGTGTTCGACGTACACCTCGCCGAGGTCGTACGTGCCGGTCCGGGCCGGGACGTACGCCCCGCGCGTCTCGCGGGCGATCTCCTGGAGCAGCTCCTCGTCCATGCGCGAGACCACGTCCTCTCCCTCGAACCTCACGAAGCGCGCCCTCCCGGCCGCGTCGTCCTCGTCGAGCGGGATGCGCGCCCCCTCGTCCGGATCCCCGATGCCGACGGTGAAGATCCGCACGCCGCGCTCGGCCGCGACCGCCGCCGCCTCGAGCGGGAACGAGTCCTGGTCCTCGCCGTCGGTGATCAGCACGAACGCCTGGTCGCGGTCCGGCATCGGGTCGAGCACGTCGACCGCGCGCCGGATCGCGTCGCCGATCACCGTACCACCCCGCGGCGCGCTGTCGGGCGACACGTCCGCGAGGACCGACTCGAAGAACGCGAGGTCGGCCGTCATGGGGCAGGCGACGACCGGCCGGCCCGCGAAGACCACGAGCCCGACCCGGTGCCCGCCGGCGCGCGCGAGCAGGTCCCGCACGTACGCCTTCGAGCGCTCCAACCGGCTCGGGTGGACGTCGCGCGAGAGCATCGACCGCGACACGTCGAGCACGACGACGAGGTCGGCGCCGCGCTGCTGGACCTTCTCGTAGACCGTCCCGAACCGGGGACGCGCCGCGGCGACGACGAGGAGCGCGAGCCCGACGACCGAGAGGATCCCGGGGAGGGCGCCGCGCACGCCGCGCCGCGCCGGCGAGAGGCGCGCCCGCATCGGCGCGTCGAGCAGCGCCGCCGCGGCCCGCTCCCGACGCCGACGCCCGTGGAGGAGGAGGAGCGCGAGCGGCACGAGCCCCCACAGCGCGTACAGCCGACCCGGGTCGCCGAACGAGACGTCCATCACGGCAGGCTCCGGAAGCGGGTGGCGCGCAGGAGCGCCTCGAGCACGAGCAACACGATCCCGGGCCACAGGAGGACCGGGAAGAGCTCCTTGTAGTCGGTGTAGACGAGGCTCTCGACCTCGGTCCTCTCCAGCGCGTCGATGGCGTCGTACACCCGCTCGAGCGCCTCGGTGCTCCGGGCGTTGAAGTAGGCGCCGCCGGTCCTCTCGGCGATGGCGGCGAGCGTCTCCTCGTCGAGGACCACCTGCTGCTGGCGGAGGATCGCGCGGCCGAACTGGTCGACCTGGCGGAACGGCGCGAGCCCGGTCGAGCCGATGCCGATCGTGTAGACCTTGATCCCCTTCTCCGCCGCGATCTCGGCCGCCGTGAGCGGCGCGAGGACCCCCGCGTTCTGCTCCCCGTCCGAGAGGAGGATCAGGACGCGGCTCTCCGCCTCCGCGTTCTCCAGCAGCAGCACGCCGCGGGCGAGGGCGTCGCCGATCGCCGTCGCCGCCTCGTCCTCCAGGAACCGCTCCCGCTGGCGTCGCTCGGCCTGGGTGAGCCCCTCGCTCGGGATCCGCACCTCGTCGAGGATCGCGAGGAGCGCGGCGTGATCGAGCGTCAGCGGGCAGCGCGCCTCCGGGTAGCCGCCGAACACGACGAGCCCGATCTTGTCGTCCGGTCGTCCGCCGAGCGGCGAGCCGTCCTCCCCTTCGACGAACCGCCCCACCACCTCCTTCACCGCGGCGAGCCGGTTGATGCGGCCGCCCGAGTCGTCGACGAAGTCGAGCGCCTCCATCGAGCCGGATCGATCGATCACCAGGCCGATCGCGATCCCCTCGGTCCGGACGCGGAACTGCTCGAGCCCTCGCTGCGGCCGCGCCAGCGCGACCACCACCAGGACGAGCGCGAGCAGCCGGACGACGTCGAGCAGCGGCTTGGCGCGGGCCGCGACCCCCTTCGGGAGTCCCTTCACGTCCGCGAGCGACGAGAAGAGGATCGCGCGGCGGCGGCGCGCCCGGACGGACCAGACGAACGCGAGCACGACCGGCACGAGCGCGGCGAGCCAGAGCGGATCGTGGAGCCGGAGGGCGTTCACGCTCCCCCTCCCGCCGGCCGGAGCGCGAGCGTCCCCGGCAGCCCGACGAACTCCTGCGCCCGCCGGAAGCTCTCCTCGACGTCCTCCCGCGGCGGACGGACGGCCGCGAACTTGACGAGGTCCGCCGACTCCAGGAACTCCCGCAGCCGGCGCCGCGCCTCGGAGTCGAACGCCTCGTGCGAGCGCATCTCCCGCAGGAACTCCGCCGTCGTCTGCTCGGGCGCGCGGACGCCGGTCTCGCGCTCGATGTACCGACGCACGACCCCGGTCAGCTCGACGTAGAACGTCGGGAGCTCGTCGCGCGCCAGCGGGTCGTCCTCGAGCAGCGCGCGGAGCTCGCGCTCGGCGAGCTCGGTCGGCGTGAGCGCCCGCTCGGCGGCCGCGGGACGCCGGCGCCGCCGCAGGAGGAGGAGCGCGACCGCCGCCGCCGCGGCCCCGCCGAGCAGGAACGCGGTCGTCCGGAGCGGGAACGCGTCCGGCGGACTCAGGCGCTCGACCCCGCGCGGCGGCGCGAGGTCGTCGAGGGTCGGCGCCTCGGCGGTGATCAGGGACCGGACCTCGATCTCGAACGGCTCGGTCGCGAGTTCGTGCTCCTCCCCGTCCCCCTCCGGCCGCCGGTCGACGAACGTGACGGTGAACGGCCGGACGACGTGCGGGCCGGCCCGACGCGGCTCGAGCCGGTACCGCTGGCGGACGACCGCCCGCCCTCCTTCGACGCGGGGCGGCGGCTCCTCGAACGACGAGACGTCGAACTCGCCGACCGCGTCCCGGAACGGCGGCATCCCGACCTCGACGCCGTCCTCGGCCGCGACGTCGATCGTGAGGCGCGGCTCGTCGGAGAGGCGCGGCTCCTTCGGCTCGAGCGAGAGCGTCACCGCGACCGGTCCCCTCTCGACCGTGACGCTCCGGACGTCCTCGACCTCGGCCGGGCCCGGCTCGCGTTCGCCGGGCGCGCAGGCGCACAGGAGCGCGAGCGCCCCGATCGGGCCGCCGCGCGTCCGAAGGCGAAGCCGTCCCCGGCACGTCACCGCATCCTCCGCTCGCGCATCCGGAAGAACCGGTGCAGGCTCTTCAGGTACGGCTCGTCCGTGCGGACCGGGAGGCGATCGACCCCGGTCCGGCGGAGCGCCTCCTCGAGCCGCGCCTCCCGTTCGCGGGCCCGCCGCTCGAACGCGCTCCGGAGTCCGCGGTGCGAGAGGTCGACCTCGACCCGTTCGCCCGTCTCCGCGTCCTCGAGCGTCACGAACCCGGCGTCCGGGAGCGCGCGTTCGCGGGGGTCGTCGACGGTGATCGCGACGACGTCGTGCCGGGCGCGGGCGATCCGGAGCGGCCGTTCCCAGCCGTCGCCGAGGAAGTCGCTCACCAGGAAGACGACCGCCTTCCGCCGCTGGACCCGGGTCAGGAACTCGAGCGCGCGGTCGAGGCGCGTCTCTCCGGCGACCGGACGCGCGGCGACGAGCTCGCGGAGGAGCCGCAGCACGCTCGCCTTCCCCTTGCGCGGCGGGAGGTACCGCCGGACGTCGCCCGCGAACTGGATCAGCCCGACCTTGTCGTTGTTCTTCAGGGCGGAGAACATCAGCAGCGCGGCGACCTCGACCGCGAGCTCGAGCTTCGAGCGGTCCGTCGAACCGAAGACGCCGGACGCGGAGACGTCGACGACGAACTGGACCGTCAGCTCGCGCTCCTCGCGGTACCGCTTCACGAACGGCGCGCCGTTCCGCGCGGTGACGTTCCAGTCGATCGTCCGGACCTCGTCCCCCGGCTGGTACTCGCGGACCTCGTCGAACTCCATGCCGCGGCCGCGGAAGACCGAGTGGTACTCCCCCGCGAACAGGTCGTCGACGGCGCGGCTGGCGACGATCTGGATGCGCCGGACCTTCTGGACGATCTCGGCGACGCTCGGCTCGTTCGACGAAGCGGCCATCGCTCAGGGGACCGGCACCTCGCCGAGCAGCCGGTCGATCACGGCGTCCGGACCGACCTCCTCCGCTTCGGCCTCGTACGTCAGGACGACCCGGTGGCGCAGCACGTCGTGCGCGACGTCCTTCACGTCCTGCGGCGTGACGTACCCCCGCCCCTCGAGGAACGCGAGCGCCCGCGCGGCGAGCGCGAGGAAGATCGAGGCGCGCGGCGACGCGCCGTACTCGAGGAGCGGCTCGAGGTCGGCGAGCCCGAACGCCTTCGGCTCCCGCGTCGCCCGGACGAGCGAGAGCACGTAGTCCTTCACCTTGTCGTCGACGTAGATCATCGACACGACGTCGCGCATGGCGAGGACGTCCGCCCCGGTCGCCACGGCGTTCACCTTCGGGGCGGTCCCGTCGACGGCGAGGTCGACGACCCGCCGCTCCTCCTCCGGCTTCGGGTAGTCGACGGTCACCTTCAGCATGAAGCGGTCGACCTGCGCCTCGGGGAGCGGGTAGGTCCCCTCCTGCTCGATCGGGTTCTGGGTCGCCATCACCAGGAAGAGCGGGTCGAGCGCGAACGTCTCGTCGCCGATCGTGACCTGCTTCTCCTGCATCGCCTCGAGGAGGGCCGACTGCACCTTCGACGGCGCGCGGTTCACCTCGTCGGCGAGGACGAAGTTGGTGAAGATCGGCCCCCGCTTGGTGGTGAACGACCCCTCCCGCGGGTTGAACACCATCGTCCCGATCAGGTCGGCCGGAAGGAGGTCGGGGGTGAACTGGATCCGCCGGAAGCCGGTGTCGATCACGTCGGCGAGCGACTTGATGGTGAGCGTCTTGGCGAGGCCGGGGACCCCCTCGAGCAGGATGTGCCCGCCGGTCAGGAGCGCCACGAGCAGGCGCGACATCATGTTCTCCTGCCCGACCACGACCTTCCCGACCTCCGTGCGGATGCGGTGGACCACGTCCGCCTGCTCCGCCACCCGGTCCCGGATCTGCTGCACGTCGACCGTCATCGTCTTCCGATCCTCGTCTTCGTCGCGGAACGCCGCTCGCCGAACGTCCCCCGCGCGCCGCCGGAGTCGGCGGCGCGACGCGGAGTCGTTCCGTACGGCCGTTCCCTCGCGCCCGTTGGGCGCCGCCCTCGAGTCCCGATAGTGAAGGGAAATCGCCCCGGGCCGTTCAAGGGCTTCC
>JBICIB010000724.1:0-4129 GCA_043101415.1 Planctomycetota bacterium JB042
GTTCCGGATGATCCGGGCGCACGAACCGCCGGGGAAGCAGGCGCCGGACGTCCGGATGCTCGTCGACCACGGGATCTTCGACATCGACGCGAACGACGTCGACGAGTCGACGCTGCAGCGCGTCCGATTCGTCCGGTCGTGCCCCGAGGAGCGGACCGACAACCGCCTCCGGACGGCGGGGGACCGCGTCGGCGGGACGGCCGGCGTGTCGGACGTCGTCACCGACGTCTCCGAGCTCGACGTCCGCGCGGCGCGCGCGACCGGCGGGATGGCGGAGGTGGCGTACGCGACCGCGCGCCTCCCCGAGAAGGGGGCCGACCCGGCGCTCCTCTCGCTCTACCGGATGTTCCGGACGCCGATCGGTCGGGACGACTCGCTCTTCCGTTCGGCCGCGTTCGACGACCCGAAGAAGCTCGACGCGGAGGCGGTCCTCCTGGCGGAGAACGTCCTCTACTTCGGCGTCGAGCTCTGGTCGCGCGACACGCGGAGCTTCGACGACCCGCCGAACTCGGACACCGGGCCGCTGACGGTCTGGGACTCGACGCGCGGCGTGCTGCTCGACCGGATCGGGGCGAACCGGTTCCTCCTCGCGAAGGACGAGGCGTCGCTCGGGGAGGCGTGGGACGACGTCTTCCCGCGGCGGCTCCGGTTCACGCTGGTCGTCGACGCGGACGAGGACCAGTCGGGGGAGCTCCGGCTGGCGGACGCGGTCACCGCGTCGACGAACCGGATCCGGATCGACTCCCCGCGGGCCGTGCGCGGCGAGACGCCGTTCCCGTACGTGAAGGTCGAGGCGGAGTGGATGCGCTGGACCGCGGCGGAGGACGGTTGGCTCACCGTCGAGCGCGGCGTGCGCGGGACGACCGCGATGGAGCACGAGGCGGGGGCGCGCGTCCGCACGGGGCGCTCCTTCCAGCGCGTGATCGAACTCCCGGTCTTCCGGGAGGATTGGAACGACGGATGACGCGGCACGGACGAGAGGCCGGAGGCGGCGGGGCGGAGGGAGCGACGAGGTCGCGCCTCGTCCGGGCGGCGCGCCCGCGGCGGGTCGGCGGCTTCACGCTGCTCGAGGTGATGGTCGCGCTCGGCATCCTGCTCGCCGGCGTCGTCGGGATCCTCGGCCTCTTCGCGTCCGGGCTCGCGATGCACCGGAACGCCACCCGGAACACGATCGTCGCCCAGGCGTCGGAGGACGTCCGGATGCGCGTCCGCCGCTTCGTCGAGGACGCGGTGGCGGCGAACGCCGGCGCGCCGGAGCTCGATCCGCTGGTCCGGGTCGAGATCCCGGGGCACCCCGGCTACTTCTACGATTCCACGTTCGAGGTCGACGACGAGCTCGGCCCGGACGGCGGAGTGATGGCCACGGTCCACGTCTACACGCTCGACGCCGGGCGCGAACGTGGTCAGACGTTCACGCTCTTCACCCGGCCGCAGGCCGGCCCCGAGGCGTGGATCCGCGGGGCGAAGAAGCCCTGACGAACCGGAGCGAACGATGAACCAGACCTCGATCCCTCGCCTCCTCCTCCTCGTCCTCCTCGCCGTGGGGCCGTCCCTCGGGGCCGCGGCGGAGCACCGCGTGACCGTCCACCTGAAGAACGGCCGCGAGGTCTCGGGCGAGATCGAGGAGTTCGACGAGGCGCGGGGCGTGACGCTCCGGCGGGACGACAACGGCGGCGTCCTGCCGCTCCGGTGGAATCAGCTCCGCGCCGAGGACGTCGAGGAGATCAAGCGGATCTACGGGTTCGTCGGCGACGAGCTCCCGCCGGTCCAGCTCGAGGCGCTGAAGGTCACGACCGCCACCGGCTCGATCGTGGGTCTCGACGAGGGACGCCGGCAGGGGAAGCTGCTGATCCGGGTGAAGGACAACGTCACCCCGATCCCGCTCGACTCGATCCGCCGGATCGAGACGGTCCTCGTCGACGCGCTCGAGGTCGAGCACCCGGGGAACGTCTACAACCGGAAGCGGGCCGACGCTCCCCCGGCGCGCGCCGTCGATCACTTCAACCTCGGCCTGCTCGCCGAGTCGCTCGCGCTGTACGACCAGGCGCGGGCCGACTTCGAGTCGGCGCTCACCGCCGACCCGAACTTCTCGAAGGCGCAGCTCATCTCGCAGAAGATCGACCTCCTCGCCGCGAAGGAGAAGGAGAAGGTCGAGTCGGAGGCGCTCCGGACCATCCGGACCCTCCGCTACCGGGGCGCCTGGCGCGAGGCGATGGCGAAGGTGATCGAGTTCGAGGAGACGTGGCCCCGCTCGGTTCAGCTCCAGGACGTCCAGCGGGAGAAGAAGAAGATCGGGGACGGGCAGCGGAAGTCGCTCCTCGAGAAGATCCGCTCCGACTTCCTGACCTTCCTCCGGCGGGCGTGCGAGGAGCGCGGGCGGAACCCCCAGATCGAGCTCGGCGCCGCGATGACCTGGGCGAAGGAGCAGGCGTGGGTCGACGTGCGCGCGAAGCTGGTCGACCTCTACGGCCTGACCGAGGAGGAGGTCGACGAGCTGTGGGAGAACCGGCCGACGACCGGCTCGCCGGTCCGGGCGTCGTACGCGGGGGGGACGTTCATCCTCGGCGAGGAGAACGCCAAGGCCGGCTACGACCGGCGGGCCAAGGTGGAGGAGGAGGAGAAGGAGGCCGCGCAGAAGGAGAAGCCGAAGTCGCTCGAGGAGCGGATCGCGGAGAAGCTGCGCGAGAAGCAGCAGGACCGTGACCGGAAGAAGAAGGAGAAGCAGACGGTCGGCCGGATCGCCGACGTCCCGCCGAACGACGTCGACTGGTGGAAGGGGGCCCAGAGCAAGGAGCGGACCGCGTTCCTCCTCGCGTTCTTCGCGGAGTTCGGCGAGAAGATGATCGGGCTCCCGCCCGATCGGCGCGACTGCTCGCTCTGCGCCGGGAAGGGGTTCCTCGAGTTCTACGGGAGCGCCGACCCGAACTCCCAGCAGACCGAGGTCCCGTGTTCGCGGTGCAAGACGCTGACGTTCGACCGGATCGCGGTCTTCAAGTGACGCCGCGGGCGCTCCGGGCCGTCGCGGCCGTCGCGCTCGCCGTGGCCCTCCTCGTGCCGGGCGGCGCGGCCGACGAGGTCGTCGACGCGTCGGCGCTCGGCGTGGCGCCGGGGCGCGCGGCGCTCGGCGGCGACCCGGTCCTCGCGGTCGTCGACGGCGACGAGGTCCGCGCGGACGACCTCCTCCCGTTCCTTTTCCTCACGCGGACCGAGCACGTCTTCGCCGCCCTCGAGCAGGAGGTCCGCCGCCGGCTGGTCGCGAAGGAGGCCGCCTCGCTCGGCGTGACCGTCCCGCGAGCGACCGTCGACGCGAGCGTCGCGCAGGTGCTGAAGGCGCAGGACGACGACTTCCGCCTGCAGGCCGGGCCGGACCGTTCGTTCGAGGAGTACATCGGCGAGCGGTACGGCGTCGACCCGGCCGTCTATCGGCGCTGCGTCGAGCAGCAGGTCGTCCACGAGCTGATGCTGGCGCGGGTCGTCCGGTACGACCTCCGGCGGCAGGAGCGGCTCCAGGTGCGGATCCTCGTGGTCGACGACGTCGGGGTCGCCCGCGAGGTCCTCGACAAGCTCGCCGAGGGAGCGAACTTCGGGGCCCTGGCGAAGCAGGTCTCGATCGACCGCTCCGCGGCGCGGGGCGGGCTCTTCCCGCCGGTCGGGGTCGACTGTCCGCATCCGCTCCTCGCCGGCGCCCGGGACCTGGCGGAGAAGGAGATCGGCGAGATCTCGACGGTCGAGCGCGGGGGGGCGCGGCTGTTCCGCGTCCTGAAGCTGGAGAAGCGGCTCCCGCCGGACGGGCGGCCGTACGAGGACCAGGCCGCCGAGGTCGAGGCGGAGCTGGAGGAGCGACCGCTCGACCCGTTCGAGGCGCTGGAGTGGGACCGGAGGGCGCGGGAGCGGCACCGGATCGAGGTCCGGATGGGGCGCGCTTGAAGGCGCAAACGACCGCTGGTACCATCACCCGATTCTGGTTCCCGGTCGGATCTTACGGGGATCCGCGCGATCCGCGCGGCTCCTCGGCGCGCCCCTGCGGTCCTGTTCGATGAGCGAAGGTCGAGACAACGAGGAGCCGCCGGTCGACGCGCCGGCCGACGAGCGCGAGGCGCCCGAGGAGGAGTCCTCCGAGAGCGCCGAG
>JBICIB010000725.1:0-4423 GCA_043101415.1 Planctomycetota bacterium JB042
CTACGCTGGGCGCTCCTCCCGCCCGGGCCGCCGCATGATCCGAGACCTCTCCGAGTCCTGTCCCGCCGCGCTGCCGGGCTACGACGTCTGCATCGTCGGCTCCGGGCCGGCGGGCGGGACGGTCGCCCGAGAGCTCTCCGAGAGCGGCCTCTCGGTCTGCGTCCTCGAGAGCGGGCGGCGCTCGGTCGACCGGCACGGCGACGCCCTCCGCGAGGTCGAGTGGGAGGGGCTCCGGATCAAGGAGTACTCGCGCGAACGCGTCCTCGGCGGGGCGTCGACGACCTGGGCCGGACTGTCGAGCCCTCTCGACCCGATCGACCTCGCCGACCGGCCGTGGCTGCGTCGCTCCGGATGGCCGATCCCGCAGGACGCGCTCGAGCCGTACTGGGCGGCCGCGTGCGAGAGGTACGGATTCGCGCCGCTCCCGATGTTCGCTCCGGGCGGGTTCGACGCGCTGCGCGAGAAGGGAGACCTCCGGCCCGGCTTCGAGACGCTCGAGGAGAAGGTCTTCCTCGCGAACGCGGCCCCCCAGGACTTCGGCCGGCGCGTTGTCCCGACGTACGAGTCCGCCGCCGTCGACCTCTACCTCGACGCCACGGTCACGGCGCTCGAGCGCGACCCCGGAGGGGGGCGCGTCCGCGCGGCGGCGATCCGGACGCGGCGCGGGGACGAGCGTCGGATCGAGGCGGGGCGGTTCGTCGTGGCGACCGGAGGGATCGAGAACGCGCGCCTCCTCCTCGCCTCCGGCCTCGGGAACGAGCGCGACCAGGTCGGGCGCTGCTTCATGAACCACCCGAAGAACTTCTTCGGTCGGCTGCGGCTGGAGCGGCCGTCGCGCCGCGCGCCGTACTGGTTCGGCTGCCTAAACGGCGGCTTCGCCGGGTACGCCGGGCTCCGCCTGACCGAGGAGCGCCAGGCCGCGCTCGGGGTCCTGAACTCGTACGTCCGGCTCGAACCGCTATTCCCGTGGTCGGACAACGTCGGCGTCGAGGCGGCGGTCCTCCTCGCCAAGCGCTCGGGGGCGATGCTGCGGGGGTGGAAGGCGCGCCGGGCGGGCGACGTGGTCGAGCTGCGGGACTACGCGGAGACCGGCGACGACTCCGACCTGCAGAACGCGCGGAAGGGCGTCCGGGAGTGGGCCGGGCTCGTCGGATCGATCGTCGCGAACGCCGTCCCCGTCGCGCGGTACGCCCGGGCGCGTCTGTTCGACCGGCGCGGGACGCCGGTGACGACGGTCCGGCTGCGGAACTTCATGGAGATGGAGCCCGAACCGGAGAACCGCGTCGTCCTCGGCGGCGGGCGGGACGTCTATGGCCAGCCCCGCGCCCGGGTCGTCCACCGGCCGACCGCGCTCGACCGTCGCTCGATGGTCGAACTCCACGCGGCGTTCCGGCGCGAGTGCGAGGAGAACGGGCTCGGCCGGTTCGAGGGCGACCTCGCGCGCGCCGAGCCGTGGCCGATCGACGAGGACGCGTCGCACCACCTCGGGACGACCCGCATGGGCGAGGACCCGGCGACGTCGGTGGTCGACCCCGACCTGCGGGTCCACGAGCTCGACAACCTGTTCGTCTCCGGAGGGTCGGTCTTCCCGACGTCCGGCTGCGCGAACCCGACGTTCACCATCGTGGCGCTGGCGATCCGGCTGGCCGAGCACCTGAGAGGGACCGGATGACGACGCGGAAGGTGATGATCGTCGGGCTCGGGAAGCGCGTCCGCGAGGTCGCCCTCCCCGCCTTCGCGCGCGCGGCGGACGCGTACGCGGTGGTCGACGTCCGGGCGCGGACGGCCCGCCCCGCCGCCGGCGGACTGCCCGAGGTGCGCGCGCTCGAGGCGTTGAAGGGCGAGGAGCTGGCGGAGATCGACCTCGTCTACGTCGCGGTCGGGAAGCCGGCGGTCCCCGACGTGCTGGCGCGGCTCGGTCGGTACGACCGGGGCCGGCTCGAACTCCTGATCGAGACCCCGGTCCTCGTGGCGAAGCAGTTCCGCGCCGCCGCCTCCCTCGACGGATGGCGCAAGGTCACGGTCGCCGAGGACTGCGCGCGGCTCCCGTGGTACGACGTCGTGCGCGCGGCGTCGGCGTCGTGGCTGGGGACGGTCCGCGAGGTCGAGTTCGCGCACTCCGCCTGGAAGTACCACGGCCTCGCGATGCTGAAGGCGCTCCTCGGCGACGAACGGATCCGTCGCGCCCGACGGATCGGCCCGGTCGACGGGGGACGGCGCGAGTTCGTCTTCGCCGGCGGCGGACGCGGGACGGTCCTCGAGCCGCGCGACTACGCGACCGGGTCGTTCACCGTCGTCGGGGAGGGAGGCCGCCTCTCCGACGCCCCGGCGGACGGCGCGGTCCGGCTCGAGGCGCTCCTCGAGGGAGACCGCGTCCGAGGGTTCGCGGCCGGCGAGGCGCGGACGACGCTCGACGACGACGAGGTGGCGCTCCAGGAGGCCCGTCCCGCGGCGGCGGGCGTGACCGCGCGGATGGAGGACTGGAAGCGGATCGGCCTCCTCCGCCTCCTCCGCGAGCTCGCGGCCGACGGGCCGGGGTACCCGGTCGCGCGGGGGCTCGACGACATGCTGGTCGACGACCTCCTCGATCGGATCGGCCGGGCGTCGTCGCTCGGGGTCGGCCTCTTGAAGCGGCTCGCCCGGCTTCCGCGCTGAGGCGAGACCTCGGCGCCACGAGGCGGTCAGGTCGTCTCGAGCCGGATCCCGCGGTCCTCGGGGGTGAGCGCGAGGTCCGCCGCGGTCCGGAAGACGTCGACGACGGTGACCAGCCCGACCGCGCGCCCGTCCTGGACCAGCGGCACCGCCTCCATCGCCTGCTCGGTCAGGAGTTCGATCCACCGGGGAAGCCGATCGCCGGGGACGGCGGGCCGGACGTCCGGGAGTCGCAGCTCCCTGGTCGTCCGGGCGAGGAACGCGTCCCGGCGTCCGCCGAGCGGGGCGCCGGCCGCCGTCTGCTCGATCCCCCGCAGCAGGGAGGCGGGGGTGACGATCCCGACGAACCGGTCCCCGTCCTCGGTCAGGACGATCGTCCGCGGCGCCTGGTCGTCCGGTCGGATCAGGAACCGGGAGATCGCCTCGCCGACCGGGCGGTCGGCGTCGAGCCGGGTCCGCGACCCCTCGTCCTCCCCCGACGGCGGCGGGACGTCGGCCGGGAGGGACCACTCCCGGGCGACCCCCCGCAGGATGTCGACCGCGTCGAGCAGCCCGACCAGACGGCCGTCGACGTCGCGGATCGGGAGGGCCGGCAGGGACGAGGACGCCGCCGCCCGCACCAGCTCGTCGAGGCCGGACTCGGGGTCGAGGTGGGGGAGGTCCGTGCGCGCCAGCCCTTCGATCGGGACCTCGAACCGATCGCGCATCAGCTTCCGGAGCCCCGCCTGGTCGAGCTGGGAGAGCGGGGGCCCCCCGGCGGTGGCGCCGACGAGGATGCGCCAGACCGACAGCTCGCCGAACAGCCGCCCGTCGCGGTCCTGGAGGAAGAGCGGGAGCGGGGCGGGGCTCGTCGACTCCTTCATCATCTCGGACATCAGCCAGAGCGCCTCCCGCAGCGGGTGACGGTGGCCGAACCGGATGCACTGCCGCGACATCAGCGAGCTGGCGACCGGGCCCGATCCGACCGCGCGCAGGCCGACGGCGGTCGGGTCGCCGCGGCGGCGACGTTCGGTGTCGACGATGCTCCAGGCCCGCGCGCAGGCGAGCTCGGTCGACTGCAGGAGGTGGTTGTCGGCCCGGAAGATGCTGCGGACCCCGATCCGATCGCGGAGCCCGGAGACGGTCATCAGCCGGAGGAGCTCCTCCTCCACGCCGCAGACGACGAGCCGGATGCCGCGGCTCTCGAGGAGCGCGTGGTAGTGCTCGAGCATCGCCATCGCGGTGCTCCCGGCCGCCCGCAGGCGCTTCGTCCGGAGGACGACCACGCGCGTGGCGTCGTCGATGCACCGGAGGAGCTCGTAGTCGAGGTCGTCGGCCGCCGCGAAGTAGAGGTCTCCCTCGAGGTTGACGATGACCACGGGCGAGGAGGCGGCCCGGTTGAACGGGACCTCCTCGAACCCGGACTCCGGGTGGGGGACGAGCTGCGTCAGGTCGATGCGGCTCGTCAGACGGAGGAGGATGATCACGGAGAGGACGACGCCGACGAAGATCGCGTACTGGAGCGGGAGGACCAGCGTCGCGGCGAGCGTCCCGAACAGGACCACGCGGGACGACGCCCCGGACCTCCAGGTGACCGAGAGCCGGTTCTTCTCGACCATCCCCCAGGCGACCACGAGCAGCAGGCCGGCGAGCGCCGCCTTCGGGATGTGGTTCGCGAACGGGGCGAGGAGGACGACGGTGAGCGCGGTCCAGAGCGCCGAGAAGACCGCGGCCATCCGGGTCCGCCCGCCGGCGCGGTAGTTGACGGCGGAGCGCGTGAAGGAGCCGGAGC
>JBICIB010000726.1:0-2901 GCA_043101415.1 Planctomycetota bacterium JB042
GTCCAGGACCTGCACCGCCCGGCGATCGACGAGCTCGTGCGGCCCAACCCCGACGATCCGACCGGCCGGTCGATGATGCGCCGCGTCCCCGAGGTGCTCGACTGCTGGTTCGAGTCGGGGTCGATGCCGTTCGCGCAGGTCCACTACCCGTTCGAGAACCGCGAGTGGTTCGAGGACCACTTCCCGGCCGACTTCATCGTCGAGTACATCGCGCAGACGCGCGGCTGGTTCTACACGCTGATGGTCCTCTCGACCGCGCTGTTCGACCGGCCGCCGTTCGAGAACTGCATCTGCCACGGCGTCGTGCTCGACGAGAACGGGCAGAAGCTCTCGAAGCGGCTGCGGAACTACCCGAGCCCCGACGAGGTGTTCGACACGCACGGCGCCGACGCGCTCCGCTGGTACCTCGTCGCGTCGCCGATCCTGCGCGGGAACAACCTCTCGATCGACAGCGAGGGGAAGGTGTTCGGCGACGTGATCCGGCACGCGATCCTGCCGCTCTGGAACGCCTACTCCTTCTTCACGCTCTACGCGAACGCCGACCACGTGGTCGCCCGGTTCCGGACCGACTCGACGCAGCTCCTCGACCGGTACGTCCTCGCCAAGACGCGCGAGCTGATCGAGCGCCTCACCGAGCGCATGGACGCGTACGACATCCCGTCGGCGTGCGCCGAGCTGACGTCGTTCTTCGACGTCCTGAACAACTGGTACATCCGCCGGAGCCGCGAGCGGTTCTGGAAGGAGGAGCACGACGAGGCGAAGATCGACGCCTACGACACGCTCTTCACCGTCCTGACGACGGTCACCCGGGCCGCGGCGCCGTTCCTCCCGCTGATCGCCGACGAGATCCACCGCGGGCTGACCGGCGACCTCTCCGTCCACCTCTGCGACTGGCCGGACGTCGACTCGTACCCCGAGGAGGAGACGCTGGTCACCGACATGGACCTCGCGCGCGAGGTCTGCTCGGCCGCCCTCGCGCTGCGGAAGGCGCACGACGTCCGCATCCGCCAGCCGCTCGCCACGCTCACCCTCGCCGGCGAGGACGGCCCGCGCCTCACGCCGCTGTTCGACCTCGTGCGCGACGAGGTGAACGTGAAGGAGGTGAGGCTCGCCGAGCGGCTGGAGGAGCTCGGGACGTTCTCCCTGAAGGTGAACGCCGCGGTCGTCGGGCCGCGCCTCGGCGGCGAGATGAAGAAGGTGATGGCCGCCGTCCGTCAGGGGAAGTGGACCGCGCAGGACGACGGGACGGTCGACGTCGACGGGATCGTGCTCTCCGACGGGGAGTTCGAGATGCGGCTCCAGCCGAAGGAGGGGGTGACGTCCCAACCGCTCCCCGGCCAAAGGGCGATCGTGGCGCTCGACACCGGGCTGACCGACGAACTCCGGGCCGAGGGGACCGCCCGCGACGTCGTCCGCCTGGTGCAGCAGGCGCGGAAGGCCGCCAACCTCCACGTCTCCGACAAGATCCGCCTCAGCCTCGTGCTCGCCGACGACGTCGAGGCCGCGGTCGAACGGTTCGCCGACTACGTGCGCGAACAGACGCTCGCCGAGGAGCTCCAGTTCGATTCGCCGGAGGCGGGAGATCACCAGGTGATCACCGAGGTCGACGGGAAGCCGGTGACGATCGGGGTGCGGAAGATCGCGTAGCGCCGGCGCGCCGAGCACCGGCCGATGCCCGCGTCCCCGCTCAGCCCCCGAGCGTCAGCTCCACGCCGTTGCTCACGTCGAACCCGATCGGGCTCGCGCTGGCGAGGAGCGCCTGCACCGTCACCTCGACGCCGCAGAACGCCACGTCGTCCGGCACCGGCGCGGCCACGGACCAGTTCCCCGCGCCGTCGGTCGAGATCGGAACCAGCGGCACGAGCGTGACCGGCAGGAGGTGGAGCGCGCAGCCGCCGCCGAGCGGGACCGGCGCCGCGGCGGGGAGCCCGGCGACCAGCAGGCCGGTCGCGCCCGGCGCCGCGCCGGTCAGACCGAGGGAGAACGTCTCCCCGAGGACGGGCGCGTCCGCGGCGAGCGCCGGCTGGGTCACCCCGCAGCCGACCCCGACCGGCGTCGCGGCGGCCGGCGCGCCGGGCACCACGTCGACCGCCCAGTTGTCGTAGAGGTTCGTCAGCGAGTATCCGCCGCCGCCGGTCGAGTTGGCGGTCGCGAACCCGAACGTCAGCGGCGCCCCGGCGGGCGAGAAGTCCGGGCTCGAGCCGTCTTCGAACCTCTCGAAGTCGCTCTCGCCGAGATCGGCGATCTCGACCGGACTCCAGGTCGTGGGGACACCGGAGATCGCGTATCCCCCTCGGTAGACGAGACCGTTCTGGAGGACGACGCAGCGGACGGTCTGTCCCTGACCGAACGCCCCGGTCGAGGCGAGGGCCTCGACGCTCATGGAGACCCGACAGATCCCCCCGTCCGTCGCGGGGTCCCAGACCGCGCTCGGGTCGTGAAGGACGGTCCCGACCCAAGAGCTCGCGCCGGGAGAGTTCGTCACCGCCGCGTGGGCACCCGGGTTCCCGCCCTCCGCGGGAGCACCGACCACGCTCGATCCGGACCCTTGGAACACGGCCGTGCTCCAACCCCAGCCGGCGAAGTCGCCGGCCGAGAACGTCTGTCCCGCCGCGGCCGGGGCGAGGGAGAGGAGGAGGGCGAAGGGGAGGAGGCGCATGGCTCGGACTCCGGGGAGGGGGACGTGTGCTCACCCCCACGGGCGGAATCCGTGCGCCGCCGCGACCGAGAGAATCGACGTTTTCGCGGCCGCCGAGGATCGGACGCCCCGGGCGCGGACGTCGCCCCCCCGAGGCGCGACGCCGTCATCGATGCCGAGAGCCGGCCGCGAGGCCCGGCGCTCGTTCGCTCAGGACCGTTCGGCGATCGCGGCGAGCACGCGCTCGGCCAGCTCGACCGCCG
>JBICIB010000727.1:0-2990 GCA_043101415.1 Planctomycetota bacterium JB042
GCGCCGCGACCGCCCCCGGGCCCCCCGGGCCGGGGTAGCGGGGCGCGGCGAGGCGGGTCTCCGTGCCGGCCTCGAGCCGGAACCGGCCCGACGTGTCGGTGACGAGCGGCGGCACCGCGCGCCCGCCGTCCGCCGGCGGCGGGCGGGGGAGGGTCGTCTCGTGCGGCGGGGAGAGGTCGGCCGCGACCCCCGGCGTGTCGAGGCGCCACCGGTAGCCGTCCGCTGCCGCGAGCCCCTGGAACCGGACGACGCCGTCCGCGTCCGCCGTCCCCGCCGCTGCCTCGGCGGGCGGAGCGCCGGGCCGGTCCGGATCGGGCGGCGCGAGGAGCGTCGCCCGGAGGTCCGGCACCGGCTCGCCGCGCTCGTCGGCGAACTGGAGGACGAGGCGGGCCGCCGTCGGATCGTCGGCGGTCCCCGCCGCCGCGTCGGGCGCGTCCGTCGCGGGGACCGCCTCCTTCTCCGGGGCGACCGGCCCCTCGGACCCGACCGCGTCCGCCGGCCCGTCCGGCCGCGACGCGAGCGTCCGCGCCCGCGCGTCGCCGTCGATCCCGTCCCCTCCCCCGTCCGGGAGGAGGAAGAGCGCCGCGACGGCGGTGAGGACCACGATCGCGGCGACGGCGGCGGCGAGCGGGGCGGCGGAAGAGCGCGCGGCGCGGTCGGACGCCGCCTCCGGGTCGAGTCTCGAGGGGCCCATGGCGACCTACTTCCCGCACCAGTCGATGTAGTACACCTTCTCCTTCACCTCCGCGTCGACGTTGGTCGACGCGTCCGCCTCCCGCCCGAGGTCGAGCAGGGCGATGTACCAGCCGTTGGCGTGGGCGAGGTCGAACGAGTAGCAGTGCCGGATCGACTGCACCGTGGTGCCGCAGCGGCAGCCGTCGGGGATCGGGATCGAGTCCGCCAGCTCGACCTTCCCGTGCCCGGTCGAGACGGTGATCGGGACCTGGATCCCGACCCCGCCGGGGTTCACGTCGAGCGACGAGATCAGGTCGTTCTCCGACTCGATCGCGAGGTTGTGGACGAGGAGCTGGTGCGAGACGATCGAGTCGTCGACGATCAGCTTGAACTCGGCCTGCGCCATCACCATGGCGGCGCTCTCCCCCGAGCGGGCCTCGGCGTCGATCTCCATCTCGACGGCGCCGGTCCACTCGACCTCGGCGACCGGCTCGTCCGGCTCGGGCCGCCACGTCGACGTCGTGCTGCGCCAGTTGCCGAGCCCGGCGCCCGACTTGATCGAAGAGCCCATCGACCACGCGTCCGCGCCCCCCTGCACGCGGTCGCCGGTGTTCGTCAGCAGGATCTGCGTGAACGCGCGGGTCGCGGTCCGCTTCAGGTCGAGCCGCAGCGTCTTCCCGCTCTGCTGGTGGATCCACTTCGCGTCGGCCGCGGGCGCGAGCGCCGCTCCCAGCACGACTCCCCAGATCACCGATCTCATGAAAGACTCCCTTCTCGTCGTCTTCGCCGTCCGAGAGACGGCACGGGCGGTCGCCCGTGAAGACGTTCCCGCGCGCGGACGGTTTCGATCCCCGCCTCCCGTCCGCCGGCGCGCTTCGCAGCGTACGCCCGGAGACGGGGCCTGTCGAGGCGCCGCGCGACGACACGTTCGGGACGGCGTCGACGTCGTGGACGTGCGCGGTGTGCGCGCGCGTCTCGCAACGCACGCGAGACTACGGAGACTCCGTCCGGCGGAGCCCCTCGTGCGCGGCCGGGTTCTCCGGATCGTTCCGGAGCGACGCGCGGTAGTGCTCCGCCGCGCGGGCGCGGTCCCCCTCCGCCTCGCGGAGGAGCGCGAGACAAAAGTGGGCCGTCGGGTCGTCCGCGTCGAGCGCGAGCACCGCGTCGAACTCGCGCGCCGCCTCCTCCCCGCGCCCGACCTGAAGGTACGCCGCGCCGAGCCCGTTCCGCGCCAGGACGTTCTCCGGGTCGAGCCGCGCCGCCCGCTCGAGGTGGCCGACCGCGCCCTCGAGGTCGCCCGCCCCCTGCAGCGCGAACCCCGCGTAGAACGCCGTGATCGCCGCGTCGGGCCAGAGCCGCGCGAGGGCGTCGGCCAGCCTCCGCGCCGTCGCGAGGTCCCCCCGCAGGCCGGCGACGCGGGCGCGCTCGCAGTGGTAGATCGGGCGCGCGGCGGCGGCGAGCGCGAGCGCGCGATCGAGCTCCGCCTCGGCCCGCTCCCACGCCTCCTCCTCCCCGTGCTCGGCCCGGCGGAGCGCGGCGAGGCCGAGGAGGTACGCGTCGAACGCGGTCGCCGCGCGGCGCGCCTCGGCGGGGCCGACGTCGGCCGGGGCGCCGCCGCGCTCCCGCGCGATGCTCCGCCGCATCTCGTCGACCGCCGCGAGCCCCGGCATCGCCGCGCGGTGCTCCTCCAGGTACCGCTCCGCCTCGTCGACCCGACCGGCCGAGAGGAGCGCGCGCGCGACCCCCGCGTGCGCCTCCGCGTCGGTCGGGTCGGCCGCGAGCGCCCGCTCGAACGCCGCGCGCGCCGCGTCCGGCCGGAGGCTCATCAGGTCGAGGAACCCCGCCTCGACCTCGGCGCGGACCGCGTCCGCGCGCGCGCGCTCGCGGAACGCCCGAGCCTCGGGCAGCTTGGCGGCGAGGAACCCCGCGAGCACGAGGACCGCCGGGACGAGGATCGCGAGCGCCGCGGCGAGCAGGAACGCCGCCGGCCGTCGCCGCGCCCGCCGCCACGCCCGCTCGACCGCCCCGATCGGCCGGGCCGCGATCGGCCGCCCCTCGCGCGCCGCGGCGAGGTCGGCGGCGAGCGCCCGCGCGTCCGCGTACCGCCGCGAGGGCGCCCGCTCGAGCGCCTTCGCCACCACCACCGCCACGTCCCGCGGCACGGCGGGGTTCCGGCGCCGGACGTCGGCCGGGTCGCGCGTCCGGACCGCCTCCAGCCGTCCCTCGAGCGTCGGCGCGTCGAGCGGCCGTTCGAGCGCGAGGAGCTCGAACATGACCGCCCCGAGCGCCCAGACGTCGGTCCGTGCGTCGATCGG
>JBICIB010000728.1:0-4069 GCA_043101415.1 Planctomycetota bacterium JB042
GCTCCCCTCAGTCTCTTCCTCACGCTCTCGGCGCTCCCGGGATGTCTCTACCTGGACATCAAGACGACGCTCGACGAGGACCTGTACGAGACGACGCTCGGCGACAAGGTCGGGAAGGCGACCGCGCGCAGCGTCCTGTTCGGGATGGTCGCCTGGGGGGACTCCGGGTCGCAGGCCGCGGCGGAGGACGGCGGGATCGAGATCCTGCGGCACGCGGATCTCGAGCTGTTCGCCGTCTTCTTCGGCATCTACGCCAGCCGCACGACCGTGGTCTACGGGGACTGAGCGATGGCGATCCGTCTGGCGGTGCTGCTCGTGCTCGCCTCGACCGCCGGCTGTTTCCGCTGGACCGTCGAGCCGTTCGACGTGAACTACACGAACACCCCGGTCTTCCAGAACGACGAGACGGGGTCGATCAAGGAGGTCCGCGTTCGCGGGGTCCGCGTCGACTGGGCCTCCAACGCGGTCGGCGACGTGGCGCGGGAGAACGGGTTGACGACGCTGCATTACGCCGATCTCGAGGTGTTCAGCATCAGCGTCCTCGGGCTCGGTTGGTCGCGGGAGACGCTGCACCTCTACGGAGAGTGAGGTGATCCTCCTCGCGGCCGGCCTGGCGCTCGCGCTCGCCGTCCCGCTGGTCGCGCCCGTCCACTCGTTCATCTTCGCGTTCGTCGTCCCGAAGGTCCTCGTGCTGCGGGGCGCGGCGCTCGTGGCGGGGCTCGGCTGGCTCGTGCTCTGGACGCGCGACCGGGGGCGGCACGGCGTCCGGGCCACGCCGATCACCGTCGCGTTCGCCCTCTTCGTCGCGAGCGCGGTGGCGTCGACGGTCGGGTCGGTCGACGTCCACCGTTCGATCTGGGACACGCCGGAGCGGATGCTCGGCGTCGTCACGCTGGCCGCGCTCCTCGGGCTCTACCTCGCGTCGACCCACGGCCTCCGGTCGGAGCTCGCGTGGCGGCGGGTGCTCGGCGCCTTCCTCGTGGTCGGCGCGGTCGTCGTCCACGTGGCGGTCGCGCAGAAGGTCGACCCCGACCTGTTCGCCAACCGCGGGAACCCGCGCGTCTCCGCCACGCTCGGCCACCCGACGTACCTCGCCGGGGTCGGCGTCTTCCAGGTCGCGGTCGGCGCCTACCTCGCGGCGACCGCGCGGAACGTCCTCCTCCGCGGCCTCGCCGCCTTCGCCGCGGCGCTCGGCCTCGTCGGCGTCGCGCTGGCCGAGTCGCGCGGGCCGATGCTCGGGCTCGCGGTGGGGGGGCTCGTGGCGGTCGTCCTCACCGCGGTCGTCGCCGGCCCCGGACGCGTCCGGCGGGGTTCGCTCGTGCTCGCCGGGAGCGCCGTCGTCCTCGGGCTCGCGGCGCTGCCGATCCTCGGCCTGGAGCGCGACGTCCAGCTCCTCGAGCACGAACTGACGTCCGCCGCCCCCGGCGAGCGGCCGGAGCTGCGCCGCGAGCTCGAGCGGAAGCGCGCCGTCTACGACGCCCTCTACCGCGTCCCCGGCGTGCGCCGGTTCCTCCGCGCCTCGGTGACGAAGAAGACCGCCGACACCCGCCTCATGAAGTGGGAGGTCGCCGGCGCCGCGTTCCGCGCCCGTCCGATCCTCGGGTACGGCCCGAACGGGTACGCGGCGGCGTACGACCACTTCCACCCGACGCGCGCGATCCTGTACGGCAGCGACGAGGTCTGGGTCGACGACGCGCACAACGTCCTGCTGAACGTCCTCGCCGAGCAGGGGATCGTCGGCCTCGTCGCCACCCTCCTGCTGCTCGGCGCGCCGGTCCTCGTCTCGTGGCGGGCGTTCCGGCGCGGGCGCGTCGGTCCGGCGCTGCCGGTCTTCGTGACCGGCTTCACGGCCGCGCACCTCGTCCACCTCTTCTTCGTGTTCGAGAACCCGACGTCGTGGCTGTACGTCGTCCTCCTGCTCGCGTACGTGAACGCGCGGACGTCCGTCGAACCGGCGTCGACCGGACCGCCCGCGCGGGGACGGGGGCCGCTGGTCGCCGCCGGAGCGCTCGCGGCGATCGGGCTGGCGGCGTGGCTGGTCGCGATCCCCGCCCGCGCGAACGTCCGGCTCTACCGGACGATCGGCCTCGTCCACGACGGGAGGGCCGAGGAGGCGGGCGCCGCGCTCGACGACGCGCTCGCCGCGGGCGGTCCGCACCGGCGCGCCGCCCGCGACCTCTTCGCGGCGTCGGCGCTCGAGGTGATCGACGAGGTGACGCGGCTCTCGCGCGCGGCCGACACGCCCGAGAAGAAGGCGCGGATCGAGCGGATCGGCGTCGCGATCCGTCCGATCCTCGTCCGCGCGTTCGACGAGCTCGGCGCGAACGTCGACGCCGACCCGACCGTCCGCCCCGTCGTGCGGCGAGCCCAGCTCGCGATCCTGCGGCACCGGCGGTACCGCGAGACCGAGCCGCTCGATCCGGTCGCCGGCGAGCTCGACCGCGCGATCGCCCGCGCGCCCGGCCGCGCCGACCTCCGCCTCCTGCGCGCCGACGTCGCCTTCGCGGTCGAGCGCCCGGCCGAGGCGATCGAACCGCTGCGCGGGCTGATCGAACGGGCCGACGACGTCGGCGGCGCGTGGTGGCGTCTCGTCTTCGCGCGGCAGGCGGCGGGGGACGTCGTCGGGGCGCGGGAGTCGCTCGCCGCCGCGACGGCGACCGGGCACGGGTTCGACGACCTGACGCGGCGGAACCTCGAGGCTTTGCGTCAGCGGCTCGAGCCGAGCGAGGGGTCCGGAGGGGACTGAGGGGCGAGGGCCTCGCGCGGAACGGGCGTTGGGGAGGGGGCTTGCTCGTGAATACTGAGTATGTATACTCGGTATCCAACGCCGTCGTGTCCCCGGGAGGCCGCCGTGTCGATCCCCCTCAGCCTTCTCGCGATCCTCTCCGACCGATCCGCGCACGGCTACGGCCTGAAGGCGCGGTTCGAGGAGTCGACGGCCGGGGCGTGGCCGCTGAACGTCGGACAGGTCTACACCACGCTCCGCCGGCTGGAGCGGGACGGGCTCGTCCTCCCGGAGGAGGGGGAGGGCGGGGCGCGTCAGACCTGGCGGATCACCGACGCGGGGCGGACGGCGCTCGAGGATTGGTTCGGCACCCCGGTCGACGACGAGCCGCCGGCGCGCGACGAGCTCTCGATCAAGGTCCTCCTCGCGGTCGCGGCGGACGCGGTCGACGTGACCGACATCGTCCGCCGCCAGCGCGTCGCGACGATGGAGCGCCTGCAGCGGTACACGCGGCGGAAGCGCGCCGCCGACCCCGAGCGCGAGCTGCCGTGGACGCTTCTCCTCGACGCGCTGATCCTGAAGGCGGAGGCGGAGCTGAAGTGGCTCGACCTCTGCGAGGCGCGTCTCGCGGAGCGGGACCGATGACCGCGGCGCGCGCCGCCGACGAGCCGCTCCTCCGGCTCGAGGACGTCGGCCGCATCCACGGCGACGGACCGCTCGCCGTCCGCGCGCTCGGTCCGGTCCGCCTCGAAGTCCGAGCGGGCGAGCTGGTCGCGGTCATGGGTCCGTCCGGGTCGGGGAAGACGACGCTCCTGTCGCTCGCCGGCGCGCTCGAGCGTCCGCCCGTGGGGCGGGTCCTGCTCCGCGGGCGCGACCTCGCGACGCTCCCCGCGCCGGCGCGCGCCGCCCTCCGCCGACGCGACATCGGAGTCGTCTTCCAGGACCTGAACCTCCTCCCCGGCCTGACCGCGCTCGAGAACGTCTCGCTTCCGCTCGAGCTCGACGGGGTCCGCCTCGCCGCGGCCCGGGAGGAGGCGCGCTCGGCGCTCGACGCGGTCGGTCTCGCGTCCCTCGCGGCGCGGTTCCCGGACGACCTCTCGGGCGGCGAGCGGCAGCGGGTGGCGATCGCGCGCGCGTTCGTCGGTCCGCGCGAGCTCCTCCTCGCCGACGAGCCGACCGGCAACCTCGACTCGGTGACCGGCGAGCGGGTCCTGCGCCTCCTCCGCGCGGCGTGCGACGCCGGGCGGACCGCGATCCTCGTCACGCACGAACCTTCGCACGCCGGCTGGGCGGACCGCGTCCTCGTCCTTCGCGACGGCGTCCTCGTCGACTAGGCGGCGTGGG
>JBICIB010000729.1:0-5186 GCA_043101415.1 Planctomycetota bacterium JB042
GCCCCGTTCGAAGACGCGCGCCACGGCCGGCCACGGAGCGCGCTCGTCCGCGGCGACGACGACGTGGCGCGTCGACCAGGCGTCCTCGGTCCACGCCGGACCTCCCCACGGCACCGGGGTGTCCGTCCACGCCCGCAGCCGCCGCTCGACCGCCTCGAACCCGACCGGATCGCCGTCGAGCACGTACCCGCCGTCCGACGTCACCCCGAGGACCAGCGCCTTCGTGAACACCCCCTCCTCCGGCGGCCGCGCGAGGTCGGCCCGCGGCACCTCGATCCCCGCCGGGACGACCTCGTCGAGCGGGACGCCCCCCTCCTCGACCCCGAGCGACCGACGCATCGCCGCCAGCCGCGCGACCAGGTCGTCGCGGATCGCCGCGTGCTCGGGGGCGTCGTGGAGGCTTCGGAGTTCGTGCGGGTCGGTCGCGAGGTCGAACAGCTCCCACTCGTCGAGCCCGTCGTACCGGATCAGCTTCCAGCGGTCGGTCCGGAGCCCGTGGTGCCGGTGGACGTTGTGCGCCTTCCCCGCCCCCTCGAAGTACTGGGAGTAGATCGCGTCGCGCCAGTCCGGCGGAGACGCGCCCCGCAGGAACGGGACGAGGCTCCGCCCCTGCATCCGGGCGGGGATCGGGACGCCCGCGAGGTCGAGGAACGTCGGCGCGACGTCGACGTTCGACACCAGCGCGTCGACGACGCTCCCCTCCGCCGCCCGCCCGGGTCCGCGGACGAGGAGCGGCGTCCGGAGCGACTCCTCGTACAGCCAGCGCTTGTCGTACCAGCCGTGCTCGCCGAGGTAGAACCCCTGGTCGGACGAGTAGACGACCGCCGTCCGGTCGGACAGCGCGCCGCCGTCCGGCCCCCGCGGAACCTCGAGCGCGTCGAGCACGCGGCCGACGCCGTCGTCGACGGACGCGATGCACGCCAGGTAGTCGTGCAGGTACCGCTGGTACTTCCATCGCACGAGGTCGTCCCCCGTCGGGGCGGCGGCGCGGAAGGCGGCGTTCAGCGGATCGTACGTCGCGTGCCAGCGCGCCCGCTGCGCATCGTCCATGCGGCCGTACGTCCACGCGCGTCCCCACGCCTCGGCGTCCGGGTCGTCGGGCCAGAGCTTCAGGTCATAGCCGTCCATCAGGTGGCGCGCGATCGTCATCTCCTGGAGCCGCGCCGCGGTGCCGCGTCCGGAGAGGTCGTCGAACAGGGTCGGCGGCTCCGGGAAGACGACGTCGTCGTACGTCGAGAGGTGGTCCGGACCGGGGAGCCACGCCCGGTGCGGCGCCTTGTGCCAGACGAGGAGGAGGAACGGTCGCGCCGGATCGCGTTCCTCCTCGAGCCACCGGAGCGCGGCGTCGGTGATCAGGTCGGTCACGTAGCCCCGCCGGCGCTCCGTCCCCGCGGGCGTCCGGAAGTCCGGGTTGTAGTACGACCCCTGCCCCGGGAGGATCTCCCAGTGGTCGAACCCGACCGGGTCGGACTTCAGGTGCCACTTGCCGATCAGCGCGGTCTGGTACCCCGCGTCCCGGAGGAGGGCCGGCAGCGTCGGCTGCGTGCCGTCGAACCGCTCCGCGTTCGACACGACGCCGTTCACGTGGCTGTACGTCCCGGTCAGGATCGTCGCCCGCGCCGGCGCGCAGATGGAGTTCGCGACGAAGCTGTTCCGGAACCGGACCCCCTCGGCGGCGATCCGGTCGATCGAGGGCGTCTCGACCAGGTCGGAGCCGCACGCGGAGATCGCGCGCTCGGCGTGGTCGTCGCTCAGGAAGAAGACGAAGCTCGGCCGTTCGTCCGCCGCCGGGGCGGCCGGTCCGAGCAGCGCGCACGCGACGAGCGGGGCGGCGGCGCGGCGCCTCACAGCTCCTCGGGGAGCCGGTCGGGGACGTCGTGCTGGCGGACGAGCACCAGGATCGCCGCGTGCGGGACGACGAGGTACCGCCGCTCCTCGAACGTGATCTCGATCGCCGCCTTCCGGAAGAAGAGCGCGTAGTCGCCGACCTCGACCTGCATCGGCAGGAACCGACCGCTCTCGCCCGGGGTCTTCCACGGCTCGTTCTCGACCTCGAGCGGCGGCAGCGGGTTCCCCGGCCCCTTCGCGACGACGACGCCGCCCCGGACCTCCTCCTTGTCGAGCGCGCTCGGCGGCAGGACCAGCCCGACCTTCGTCACGGACTCGCCCTCCTCGGGCTCGACGAGGACGCGATCGCCGACGACCAGGAGCTCCTTGTTGCCTCGCTTCATGCGACCCTCGCGTCCCGGAGGCGGTCCGCGGTTCGATCCGCCGTCCGGGGGCGCCGATTGTAGAGTGCGGCGATGCGCATCCCGCGTCGCTCTCTCCTCCTCGTGACCGTCCTCGCCGCGTGCGGCGACCCGGCCCCGCCGCGCGTCCCTCCGCCGCTCCCGGGACCGGGGCTGGTCGAGCCGAACGTGCGACGGGTCCTCGAAGAGGCGCGGGGGCGGGTCGTCTCCGCCCCGGACGACGTCGACGCGTGGCGGACGTTCGCCGCCGCGGTCGACGCCAACGGACTGGAGGAGGCGGCGGAGCCCGCCTGGCGCGCGGTCGTCGCCCTCGCGCCGGACGACCCGCGGGCGCGGCTCCACCTCGCGCGCGCGCTCCGTGCGCTCGGCCGCGACGACGAGGCGATGGATTCCCTCCGGACCGCCGAGGAGCTCGCCCCGGAGGTCGCGGCGCTCCGGGTCCGCCGCGGCGCGTGGCAGCTCGACGCGGGGCGCGTGGAGGAGGCGACGGCGGCGTTCGAGGAGGCGCGCCGGCTCGACCCCTCCGCGTCCGGCCCGGTGATCGGACTCGCGCGCGCGGCCCTCGACCGCGGCGACCCCGCGACCGCCCGCGCCCACCTCGACGACCTCGTCGCCGCCGGCGGGCGCGACCCGTACGCGGCGTTCCTCCTCGCCGAGGCGGCGCGGCGCCTGGGGGACGACGAGACGGCGACGCTCGCCCGGTCGCTCGCCGACCCGGCGCGGCGCTCGGCCTGGCTCGTCTGCGCGTGGGAGCGCGAGGTCCTCGCGGCCCGGGCGGGGTTCGACCACCGGAAGTCCGCCCTCCTCTCGCGCCTCGGACGGGAGCCGCCGGAGAGCCTCCTCGAGCCGCTCGCCGCGCTCCACGCGGAGCGGCCGGACGACCTCGGACTTCTGGCGGCCCGCGTCGAGGCGCTGCTCGCGACCGGCGCCGCCGCTCGGGCGACGCGGCTCCTCGACGAGGCGGACGAGGCGCTCCCCGGCCACCCCCGCGTGGCGCTGCTCCGCTCCCGCCTCCTCCACGCGGTGAAGGACCTCCCCGGCGCCATCGCGGCCGCCGCCGACGCCGTCGAGCGCCAGCCCGACCTCGGCCTCGGGCACCTGCAGCTCGGGCTCCTCCGCGCCGAGGCGGGCGCGTCCGCCGCGGCCCGGGCGGATCTGGAGGAGGCGCTCCGGCTCGGCGTCGAGGACGGGACGCTCTTCATGAACCTCGCCCTCCTTCAGCGGCGGCTCGGGGACGAGGACGACGCGGTCCGGACGCTCGAGACCGCCGGCGCGCGACGGCCGGCGTTCCTCCCCGCGTGGCTCCTTCTCGCGGAGCTCCGGCTCCGGCGGGGTGAGGTCGCGGACGCCCGCCGCGCGCTCGCCCGCGCGGAGCGCCTCGCTCCCGAGGATCCCCGCGTGCGATCCCTCGCCCGGCGGCTGCCGGCGCCGGAGGACGGATGAACCGCGGATCGATCGCCGCCCCGTTCCTGCTCGCGCTCTCCGGATGCGCGGACGCGCCCGACGATCCGGGCTCCGCCGCCGGGCCGGCGCCGTGGTTCGTCGACGAGGCGCGCGAGCGCGGCCTCTCGTTCACCTGGTCCTCCGGCGCCGACGGGGAGCTCCTGATGCCGGAGATCATGGGCGGGGGCGCGGCGCTGTTCGACATGGACGGCGACGGCGACCTCGACGCGTACTGCGTCCAGTCGGGCGCGGTCCGGAGCGCGCCCG
Organism: Planctomycetota bacterium JB042; assembly: GCA_043101415.1. Taxonomy (GTDB): domain Bacteria; phylum Planctomycetota; class B15-G4; order B15-G4; family JADJEK01; genus JAUIEL01. The sequence goes on from JBICIB010000729.1 coordinate 3,960, forward strand.
CCGACCGCCCCCCGAACCGCCTGTTCGAGAACGCCGGCGACGGCACGTTCTCCGACGTGACCGACGGGTCGGGCGCGGACGACCGGGGGCTCGGGATGGGCGTCGCGGCGGGCGACGTCGACGGCGACGGCGACGTCGACCTGTACGTGACGAACGTCGGCGCGAACGTGCTGCTCGCGAACGCGGGGGCGGGGCGGTTCGAGGACGTCACCTCCGCGGCCGGTGCGGGCGACGCGGGCTGGGGGACCAGCGCGGCGTTCGCCGACCTCGACGTCGACGGCGACCTCGACCTGTACGTCTGCAACTACCTCCACTGGTCGGCCGAAGCCGAACTCGTCTGCTACAACCGCGGCGGCGCCGAGGACTACTGCGACCCCCAGTCGTACGCCGCGCCGGCCGCCGACGTCCTGTACGAGAACGACGGCGCGGGACGCTTCGTCGACCGGACCGCGGACGCCGGGGTAGGAGCGCCGGGGACCGGCCTCGGCGTGGTCGCGGGCGACCTCGACGCCGACGGCCTCCCGGACCTGTTCGTCGCGAACGACGGCCGCCCCGACTTCCTCTGGCGGAACCTCGGCGCCCTCCGCTTCGTCGACGAGGGGCTCGAGCGCGGCTGCGCGGTCGACGGACACGGCGCCGCCAAGGCGGGGATGGGCGTCGAGGCGGCCGACTTCGACGACGACGGGGACCTCGACCTCCTCGTCTGCAACCTCGGCACCGAGACCGACTCGTACTTCCGGAACGACGGCGGCTCGTTCGTCGACGGGACGGCGGGGATCGGGCTCGCGCGCACCAGTCGACCGTTCACGCGGTTCGGCGTCGGCGCGTTCGACCTCGACCTCGACGGCCGTCTCGACCTGTACCAGGCGAACGGCCGGGTGCAGCGGCTCTCGCCGGCGTTCTCCGACGACCCGTACGCCGAGCCGAACCTCCTCTTCCGCGGCGCCGCGGACGGCCGATTCGAGGAGGTCCTCCCCCGCGGCGGGACGGCGGAGCCTCGCGCGCGGACCAGCCGCGGCGCGGCGTTCGGCGACGTCGACGGAGACGGCGCGGTCGACGTGCTCGTCGTGAACCGCGACGCGGAGGCGGCGCTCCTCGTCAATCGGACCCCGGGCCGGGGTGCGGTCGCGGTGCTCGACGTGCGGGACGACACGGGCGCCCCGGCCCTCGGCGCCGTGATCTCGGCCCGCGTCGCCGCCCGGACGCTCCGGCGCGAGGTCCGGGCGG
>JBICIB010000730.1:0-3513 GCA_043101415.1 Planctomycetota bacterium JB042
GAGGTGACGCACGGCGGCGACACGCGGTGGATCCTCGACCCGCTGAACCCCCACCGGGCGCACGATCCGTTCGGCGCGAACTCGGTCTGCCACAGCGACGGCTACGTCTTCCCGGAGTGGGCGCAGGAGGATCCGGACGCGCGGCCCGGCGCCGTCGAGTCGCTCCGCTTCCACAGCACGACGTTCCACGACGAGCGGACCATCCGCGTCTACCTTCCCGCGCGGTTCCGGCGGCGGGCGCGCTATCCCCTGCTGGTCGCGCACGACGGCGACGACTACCTCCGCTTCTCCGGGATGAAGGCGGTCCTCGACAACCTGATCCATCGGCTCGAGATCCCGCCGATGATCGTCGCCCTCACCAACCCGGTCGACCGGCTGACCGAGTACGCGGCGTCGGAGCGCCACGCCACGTTCCTCGTCGACGAGCTCCTCCCCCACCTCGAGTCGACCTTCCCTCTGCTCGGGACGCCGTCGACGCGCGGGCTGATGGGCGCGAGCTTCGGCGCGGTCGCGACCCTCTCGACCGCCTGGCGCCGGCCGGACGTCTTCGGGAAGCTCCTGCTCCAGTCGGGGTCGTTCGGGTTCACCGACATCGGCGACCACCAGCGCGGGCCCGCGTTCGATCCGGTGGTCGAGTTCATGAACGCGTTCCGGGCCGACCCGGGGCGCCCCGCCTCGAAGGCGTTCGTCTCGTGCGGGGTGTACGAGTCGCTGATCTACGAGAACCGATCGATGCTCCCGATGTTCCAGTCGACGGGGATGGACGTCCGGTACGTCGAGTCGCGCGACGGGCACAACTGGGAGAACTGGCGCGACCGCCTCCGCGAGGGGCTGTCGTGGCTCTTCCCGGGGCCGCTCTGGATGGTCTACGAGTGAGCCGGCTCGTCGGGATCGCCCTCGTCGTCGCGCTGCCGCTCGCCGGCGCGCGCGCCGAGGAGCCCCGTTCGCCCCTCGCGACCGGCGTCGTGAAGCTGCTCGTGAACAAGGCCACGATGGTGGCCGAGGGGTGCGGCTTCGCCGTCGCCGGGGATCGGATCGTGACCTGCCGGCACGTCGTGCAGGGGGCCGTCGGCGCGGAGGTCGTGCTCGCCGACCATCGCCGGTTCGACGTCCGGGAGGTGCTCGCCGTCGACCGCTACTGGGACCTCGCCCTGCTCCGGATCGACGCCGCGCCCGACACGCTCGCCCCGCTCCCGCTCGGCGAGGAGCCGCCGCCGGTCGGCGGCGAGGTGGCGGCGTGGGTCCCGCTCCGGTTCTCCGACGACTTCGAGGGGGACGAGGAGTCGCCCCGCCCGAGCGAGGTGCGCCGCGGGACGGTCGTGCGGCATCGACCGCTCGACGGCGGCGGCACGGTCCTCCGGCTCACGACCGCGTTCGACGTCGGCGACAGCGGCACGCCGCTGCTCGACCCGGGCCTCGGCCGCGTCCTCGGCGTGCTCACGATGTACGTCGACGACGGCGGGGAGCGCGAGGCGACGTTCGCGGTCCCGGCCCCGCACGTCCGACGGCTGCTCGAACGGGCCCGGCCGGAGGAGCCGTTCGCGGACTCCCTGTTCGCCTGGCAGCGCCGCACCGCCGACGATCCGGAGTGGCTGGTCGAGACCGCCTCCTTGCTGCGGGAGGATCCCCGCCGCGGGCGTCGCCTCGCCGCGCGGAAGATGCTCGGGAACCTGATCGAGCGGCACGCGGACGACGACCCGCCGACCCTGGCCCGCGAGGCGTACCACGCCTTCGCGTACGCGCTCCTCGTCGACGGCCTCGAGGCCGAGGAGGAGGCGGAGGCGCGGGAGCTGCTGGTCCGGGCGACGGCGGAGTACCGCCGCGCGATCGATGCGCCGGCGCTGTCGTGCTTCGACGACATCGTCCTCTCGCTGTCGATCTTCGGGGCCGCCAGCGCGAGCCTGCAGGTCGAGGAGGTGGACGACGCCCGGCGGCTGATCGACCGCTACGTCGCCCGCGAGCCGGACGACCCGGACGGGCACGCGCTCCGGGCGTGGACGGCGGTGGCGGCCGGGGACCGCGCCGGCGCGGAACGCTCGACGGACCGGCTGGCGGAGCTGCTCGGCGCGGAGGCGGCCGACGTCGTCGAGCTGCGGGAGTCGATCGGCTCCCTCGACGAGGGCGGGTGAGCGGGCTTAGACTGCGGGTTCGCCTCGCGGATCCGGGCACGGGCACGGACAGGGGCACGGACACGGACACGGACAGGACGAGAGAGCAGCTCCCATGGGTGACGTGAAGCGCAGGATCGGACTCTCGCTCGGCGCGGACATCTGCTGGCCGATCTGCTTCGAGGAGCTGGTGCGGCGGCTCGACCTGAAGGTCCCGCTCGACGGCGACACCGTCCGGGTCGAGGTCGACCGCGTCACGATCGAACCGTACGACCTGCGCGCGCCGCGCCACTACGACGTCGTCCTCGACCGGCTGACGCACTGGTATCACACGAGCCGGGAGTGGATCAAGAAGGTCGTCCTGATGGACGACACGTACGTCCTGAACAACCCGTGGTCGCTGCAGTCGATGGAGAAGCACACCTCCTACTGCGCGATGATGCGGCTCGGCCTCCCGGTCCCCGACACGTGGATGGTCCCGCCGAAGGAGTACGAGAAGAGCGCCGACCTGCAGCCGACGCTCGAGCGGTACGCGCGCCTGTTCGACCTCGGCGAGGTCGGCCGGAAGCTCGGCTACCCGATGTTCATGAAGCCGTACGACGGCGGGGCGTGGGTCGGGGTCAGCCGGATCGACAACGAGGAGGCGCTGAAGGCGGCGTACGAGCAGTCCGGGAAGCGGGTGATGCACCTGCAGCGCTCGGTCGAGGGGTTCGACCTGTTCGTCCGGGCGATCGGGATCGGCCCGCAGGTCCGGTTCGTGAAGTACGACCCGGGCGCGCCGCTGCACGAGCGGTACCGCGTCGACCGGGACGTCATGGGCGAGGACGAGCAGCGGACGCTGCGGCGGATCGCGCTGACGATCAACGGGTTCTTCGGGTGGGACTTCAACTCGTGCGAGGCGCTCCGTCAGGACGGGACGTTCCACCTGATCGACTTCGCGAACGCCTGCCCCGACTCGCAGGTGACGTCGCTCCACTACCACTTCCCGTGGCTCGTCCTCTCGAAGGTCCGCTGGGCGCTCTTCTGCGCGGTCCACCGGCGGCCGTTCCGGAAGAACCTGAACTGGGCGCCGTACTTCGAGATCGCCGACTCCGACCGGTCGTTCGACGAGAAGCTCGAGGCGTACGCGGCGATCGCGGAGGAGAAGTACGAGACCGAGCGGTTCGAGGAGTTCTGCGCCACGCACCTCGCTCGGCTCCCGGAGGTGGCGGACGAGTTCTTCGCCTCGGACACCTGCCGGGACGCGGTCCGGCAGAAGGTCGCCGCGCTCTTCCCGGCCCACGAGCACGACGAGTTCACCGGCCTCTTCTTCGACCGGATCCAGAAGTGGCGCCAGGAGGAGGGGGCGTGAGGCGCTCCCCGTGAGGCGTCGCGGGGAAAAGGAACGCGGGAGAGGAAGGCTGCC
>JBICIB010000731.1:0-7794 GCA_043101415.1 Planctomycetota bacterium JB042
CTTCCGGACGAAGTCGAAGACCCGCCCCTTGTCCGTCATCTGCAGGCGGTCGGCTGCCTTCTCCCAGGTGTCGGAGAACGCGAGGTCGGTCATGGCCGGAGCTCCAGACGCTCGGTGACGGCCGCGAACGCGTCGCCCGCGGCGGGGTCGAGGACGAGCGCCTCGCGGCCTTCCGCCTCGAGGGCCCGGCGCACGCGCTCGGCGTCGTCCCCCGGCGCGACGAGTTCGACGCGGCGGTCTCCGAACGCCACCTCGGCCTGGGTCGTCCCGGTGACCCGGCCGTCCGCGACGACGTCACGGCCGGCGTCGACTGCCACGCCTTCGATCGCGGCCAATCGCTCGAGGAGCGGCCGCCACGCCGGGTCGAAGAGGTCCGCCTCGAACGCGTCGGACGCCTCCGGGGGCGCAGGCGCGGCCCGGTCGGCCGGCTGGTCGTGCTCCGGCACCCCGAACACGTCGGGGCGCTCGCGGAGGAGCGCGTCCCAGTCGTCCTGGTGCCCGAACCGGAGGACGGTCAGGCCGAGGTCCTCGAGGCAGCTCTCCTGGTCGCGGTCCCGCGCCTGGCGGTCGGGGTGCGCGTGGTGGGGGCCGTCGACGTAGACGGCGGTCTGGGCGTCGCCGTAGTAGAAGTCGGGGGTCGTCCCGCACGACTCGATCCGCTTCTGCGCCTCGGTCGGCAGCCTCAGCCCGAGGTCGCGGACGCGCGCCAGCCAGGCGCGCTCGAGCTCGGAGCCGGCGAGGCGCGAGAGCTGCTCGAAGTGCTCCTCGGGGGAGTGGTCGCTCTCGCCGCCCTCGACCGTTCCGTCCCGCCATCGGAGGAGGAGGTCGCGGATCTTGAACCGGTCGACCGCCGAGTGGTCGGGCTGGTTCATGTAGCTCATCAGGCAGTCGTAGCAGGCCGCCGCGCAATCCTCGGTGGCGTGCTCGGCGTGCCGCCGGTCCTCGCCCGTCTCGGGGTCGAAGTGGCAGACGTCGAGGGCGTTCCGGACGACGCGACCGAAGAGCGACGGCTCGGAGACGAGTCGCCGAAGGACTCCCGCTCCTCCCTCGGCCGACTCGTAGAACAGAAGGAGACGGCGGTCGGCGGGAACCGGCAGCGGCTCGGCCGCCAGCTCGGACTCCTCGAGCTGGAAGGTGACCTGGATCGCCGCCTTCAGAGCGGCCTGCAGCGAGGCCATCTCCTCCTTCTCGAGCTTCTCGCCCGGCGTGAGGAGGAGGGAGTTCTTCCGGTCCTCGACGAACGGGATCACGCGCTTCTTGCGCGGGCCCATGCGTTCGTCGTCGTCCGGCTTGTCCTCCGACTCCTCGTGGCGGGCCCAGAAGCCGCGCTCGATGTCGAGCCAGTACCCGTACTCCTCCTCCTTCTTCCGGCGCTTCCAACCGAGGTTGATCCGCCAGAGCGTCGACGCGTGCCCGTAGACGAGCGTCGCCTCCGGTGTGCCGTCGACCACGAGGTCGGCGCGGCGCGCGGATGGCCGGCCCTTCCGCTCGGCGAACCGGACCGCGGTCCTCACCTCGTAGCCGAGGCGGAAGCGCTCCTCCTCCTCGGAGTTGATCCGGTCGCGCCGTCGCGTCGAGACGTTCGTCATCCGGAAGAGGTTCGTCAGCGCGGAGGGGAGCTCCTCGCTGCATCGCTCGCAGAGGTCGGGCCCGCCGTCGGGCTGCCGGTGGTGGAGGTATCCGCACGAGGAGCACTGCTTCGCCGCGAGCGTGAGGCCGTCCTCGTCGGTCGGCAACATCACCTTGTTGACGACGTACCGCGAGCCCTCGTGGTAGACGAAGCTCTGTGGGCCGAACTCGGTGATCGCGAGGAAACGCGGGCGGGAGAGGAAGTCCTCGGGGTCCTTCTGGTGGCGGCGCTGACGGCGCCCGGGGATGAACGCCGAGAGCGGGAGGCGCGGGAAGTTGTAGCCGGGGAGGAACCCCTCGCTCGCGAAGTAGCGGTAGCTGTAGAAGTCGGACTGCTGGACGGTCTTCGCGTCGGTGAGGAGCCTGAGCTGCGCCTCGGCCTCGGCGCGCAGCGTCCGCGCGCGCGCCTTGTCCTCGGCCGGACGGGCGGCGTCGAGGATGATCTTCCCCTGCGCCTGGGCCTGCGTGAGCGCGCCGCGGTACATCGTCCGCCAGCGGTCGCACGCGTTGTTGAACTCGGTCATCACCCGGGCAAGGGCGTCGTCGACCCAGCCGTCGTGGTACCAGTCGGCCGTGAGGACCTCTTCGCCGATCGACTCGAGGACGCGCTGGGCCCGGTCGCGGGCGCGCTGCCGGGCTCGAGCGTGCGAGAGGCCCTCGCGCACCGAGTCGATCAGCGTGAGCGTGGGAGGGTCGCCGGAGAGGTCGAGGATGTCCTTCAGCGACGTGTACAGGGACTGCCCGGTCTCCGCGAGCCAGATCGCGTGGACGTGCGCCTTGACGAGGTCTTCGTTCGCCAGGTCAAGCGCGGGCGGCGCGACGGAGCCGCCGACCATCAGCGTCGGCCGGCGGAAGAAGTACTGGTCGTGCGAGCTGCCGGTCGCGCAGTAGGTGAAGACGAGCGCCGGCTGGCCGCTCCGCCCGGCCCGCCCGCTCCGCTGGGCGTAGTTCGCGGGGGTCGGCGGGACGTTCCGCATGTTCACCGCGTTCAGGCTCGCGATGTCGATGCCGAGCTCCATCGTGGGGGAGCAGAACAGCACCGGGAGGCGACCTTCGCGGAACGCCTCCTCGCGGTCCTCTCGCTCGTCGTACGGGACCTGGGCCGTGTGCTCGCGGGCCTGCAGGCCCGCGAGGCCCTCGGCGAGGGTCCGGTAGAAGTCGACGAAGAACCGGTTCGGCGGGCGGACCTCGTCGGGGAGGGTCGGGACGCGGATCGGGTCGTAGATCGCCGCCTCGCCGTCGCCGACGACCCAGCGGAACGACGACGCGGGGACCTGGTAGCCGGCGACCTCGTCCTCGTTTCTCGGCTCCCGGACGATCTCGACCAGCCCGGCCACGCGCAGGCGTTCGAGGAGGTCCGCGATGATCCGTCCGCGGTCGGCGACCTCGACCTTCCCCCCGCCCCCGAGGATCTGGGGGCGGACGAGGTAGCGCCCGAACGCCCCGAGCGGCGAGAGGCAGACATGGTGCTGGGGCTCGTTCCCCCCTCGCGGCCGCGGGAACAGGATGCGCGAGGACTCCGGGCGCTCGTTCTCGTCGAGCTTCCAGGGCGCGAGGAGGTGCTGCGAGCTCTGCTGCTCGATCCGCTCCTGGTAGGTCGGGTCGAGGTAGTCGACCTTCACCGCCAGCTCGCGACGCATGAAGTCGAGCAGCGTCCGGCAGATCTCCGCCCGCTTGCCCGGGTCGGCGCCGGAGAGGAGATCGTGCGCCTCGCTCCAGTGCTTCTCCGACGCGCAGAGGTCGTCGAGCGAGTCGTACTCGATCCGGAGCAGGCCGACCTGCTCGAGGTTCGGCGACGTGACGCGCCAGCCGCGCCGGAGGTCGAAGTAGAGGCGGTAGCCGAGGACTTCGCGGAGCGCCTTGTCGATCGCCTTCTTCCGCGCGAACTCGGCCTCGGGGTCGACGGCGTATTCGTTGGGGTCGAGTCCGAGCGCGTCGAACACGGCCTGCGTCAGCGCCTCGTGCGCGATGCCGTCCGGGCCGGCGGCCGCGGCGGCGCGGTAGAGCGCCGCCCGCAGCAGGCCGACCTGCACGAAGTCGTTGAAGTGCCCGGCCTGGAGGGACGCGTCCTGGCGGTTGTCGGTGAACGAGAGGAGCTTCCGGGCGAGCCGGTCGAGGTCTTCCTCGGCGCGCAGGGCGCGCACGGTCAGCAGCGCCAGGATGGTGGTGGCGGTGCTCCGGCCCTCGGAGGCGAGGGTCGAGACCTTGCCGAAGTCGGAGCGCTGCTGGGCGGAGTAGGAGACTCCGCACGAGAGGCAGAACCGGAACGGCGCGCGGATGTACGCGGCCGCCACGCCGGCGTCGCTCTCGTGGCCGTCCCGGCCGACACGGACGTTCTGCGGCAGCGAGTCGCGGCGGTTCCGGACGATCCGCTTCGCGCCGCGGTGGATCTCGACCCAGTCCTCGGGGACCCGCTCGACGACCTGGTCGTCCGCCGCGGGCCAGGCCTTGTCGCTCACGAAGAGGAAGCCGGCCTCGGACTTCTCGTTCTGCAGCCGGTCGGAGATCTCGCGCGTCTCGTACCAGGCCTCGTCCCCGTCGACGGTGCGGCGGACGCTGTAGTACTCCTGCCCGCACTCGCGGCAGAAGACGAGCGGCAGCAGCGCCCGCGCGGCGTCGTCCGGGGCCGTCTTCAGCGCCTCGAGGGTGACGAATCGATCCGCGGGGGCCTCGAGGGAGGCGTAGACCGTGTCGCCGCGGCTGATGAACTGGTGCAGGCGGAAGGCGAAGGCGGGGAAGCCGTTCTCGGGGTTCGGCTCGCACTCGTACCCGGCCAGGAGCGTCCTCTCGAGGGCGGTCCGGCAGGCCTGCTCCTCGAGCCCCGTCGCCTTCGCGAGGTGGGCCGCGGCGCCCTTGTCGCCGGAGACGCTCTTCGGGTCGGCGCGGACGAGTCGACCGGACTCCTTCTCGGTCGTCAGCCCGAACGTCGACTCGACCCAGATCGCGAGCGGGTCGCGGACGAACTCGGAGTACGCCTTGGGCAGCTCGAGGTCTCGGTCGGTGATCCGGGCCCGGACCTGGTCGACGAACGCCGGGTCCTCGAGGTCGGCCTCGGCGGTCGCGCGGCGGAGCGTCTCGGTGATGACGTGGCGCGGCTCGACGTCCGCGCCGAACAGCCGGGTCGCGACCGCCGCGACCTGGTCCTGCTGCTCGTCCATCGTCCCGGGCCCGGCCAGCGTCGCCGACGTGCCGACCCGCTGGAGGTCTTCGACGCCGACCGCCTCACGGACGCGTCGGACGAGGAGCGCGACGTCGGCGCCCTGCCGGCCGCGGTAGGTGTGGAGCTCGTCGAGGACGAGGAAGCGGAGGTTCCGGGCCGCCTCCACGAGCTTCTTCTCGTCGAACGCGTCCCCCGACCCGCGGCGGGTCAGGATCAGCTCGAGCATGACGTAGTTGGTGAGGAGGATGTCCGGCGGGTTCGCGATGATCTCGCGCTTCCGGTCACCGTCCTCCTGGCCGGTGTAGCGCGCGAACGTGACCGGCCCGCGGCCGTCGGCGAAGCCGTGCTTCAGGAACTTCTCCAGCTCGTTGAGCTGGCTGTTCGCGAGGGCGTTCATCGGGTAGACGACGATCGCCCGGATCCCCTTCCCCGAGCCCTCCCGGCAGACCAGGTCGACGATCGGCACGATGTACGCGAGGCTCTTCCCGGACCCCGTCCCGGTCGTCAGGACGTAGTTCGCGCCCTCCCGGGCCGCCCGGATCGCGTCGGTCTGGTGCCGGTGCAGCCGCATCGGCCGGCCGGGATCGCCGGCCTCCTTCCCGATCCGGAAGATCTGCCGACACTTCTCGTGGAGCAGCCCCTCGTCGACGGGCTCGGCGACGGTGCCCCCCGCCTCGAACGACGGGTTGAGCTGGATCAGCGGGTCGGGCCAGAGGTGGCCGCCCGTCAGCGCGGAACCGACGCGCTCTCGCACTCGGTCGTCGCGGATCCGGATGAAGCTCTCGACGTAGTCGCCGTATCCCTGGATGAGCTGACGGCGCAGCTCGAAGACGTCCATGCTCTCCCCCGCGGACGTGGGTTCCGTCTCTCGACCCGTCTTCTTATCAGATTCAGGGCGCCTTGCGAACCGGCGCGAAGGTCTTCGCTTGAACTTGCGGTCTCCTGGCCGAGAATCTGGTCCGCGAGACGAGGCCGCGGAGGGCGGCCGGGAGGAGCGGGCGGGAAGGCCCCTGAAAGGAGCGAGAGATGTCGAACCGGACCTTCGTCCTGTGCGCGGCCGCCGCCGTCACCGCCGGCGCGTTCGTGCTGCGCGCGCCGGCCCAGGCGCCGGCCGTCGTGAAGCACCTCGGGCTGACCGCCGAGCAGAAGGAAATCCTCGGGCACATGAGCATCGTCGACCTCCCGGACGGCGCCGGCGGGACGACGAAGACGCTCCGGATCACCGGGATCAACGTCCAGGTCGTCAACGGCCTCGGCGCGACGGCGACGACGAACGGTCTCGGGAACCTGATCGTCGGGTACCAGGAGCTCGGGAACGAAGTCGAGGCGGATGCGCGGACCGGCTCGCACTACGTCGTCGTGGGGCGAGAGCACAACTACAAGAGCTTCGGCGGGATCGTCGCGGGGGAGTCGAACATCGTGGAGAACGAGTTCGCGAGCGCGGCCGGTGGTCGGCGGAACCGGGCCAACGGTCGGTGGAGCGCGATCACCGGCGGAGGCCACAACTACACGGCGGGGGATGATGCCGTCGTCGTGGGAGGAACCTTCAACCTCGCGCTGTCCGGGGACAGCGTGGTCGTCGGGGGCGCAGGGAACCGCGCCGAGGCCGCCGGGGCGGGCGGCGCCGGCGCCAAGGCGGTCGTCGTCGGGGGGTACGACAACCAGTCGAAGGGGCAGGGATCGGTGGTCGTCGGGGGCCGGTACAACACGACGACCGCGAACTACTCGGCCATCCTGGCCGGCACGTCGAACTCGTGCATCGGGGACCCGCAGGGGAACGGCTCGTTCTGCGCGATCGTCGGCGGCGAGGGGAACTCGACGACGCCGACGCACGCGGCGGTCGTCAGCGGCGGGAGCGCGAGGACCGCGAGCGGGCCGCATGACTGGGTTGCGGGGGGGCTGCTGGAGGATCTCTAATGACGGTGAAGCCGTTTACGGAATTGGAGAGGAACCCATGAGAAGCCCGGCGAATTGGATGATCCCGGCAGCGCTCTTGGTCGGCGTGCTGATCGGCGGCTACTTGACCGAGAGCTCGGTGGCGCAGTCCGTACAGACAGGCTTCGGTTTTCCGGTCGAGTCTCTGCCGCCTCACCCGGCTCAGGTCGTCAACCTGGCGGACGATGGCGTGCAACTTCAGCCGGGACAGAAGGTCAGCATCTACAGCGTTCCCGCGACGCACTGGCTGGTCGTCTCGGCGTGGAACCTCGACACCAACCAGCGTTCTCTCCTCGAGTCCTCGGGCGGCAACGAGGTGCTGAAGGTGGTGCACCAAGCGAACTCGAACGCCATGAGGCACACGGGAGGGCCTTGCGGAATCGTGTTCAAACCAGGCTCGCAGGTTGTTCTCAGGAACGACATGTCCGTCAGCACGGCCGAGTCGTACATGATCACCGGCTACCTCGTTCGGCGATGATCGGGTACGGAGTTCGGCGGGGTCGTTACTCGAGGCAGCGGCAGCTGGTGCCGAAGGTGACCCTCTCAGCGAAGTGGTTCTCGGCCCACTCGGAGAGCGCGGGGCGCGAACCGCAGACCTTGATGTAGTCGCGCTCCGTGAAACCGCCCGGCCGCGCCATCGCGGTGTGCTCTTGGATCGTGCGACACGTGGCGCGGTGCAGCACGAGGTAGTTCGCGCGCGGGCTCCGCTGCATGTTGAGGACGAAGCCGTCCTGGTTTCTCGCGATCCAGTCCAGGTAGGCCGCGTCGTCGTCGCGATACACGACCGCGTCTTCGGACTTGTCGAGCATCGAGTCATCCTCTCGCGCCCGGAATCTCACACCTGGCTTGCCGCGGAGGCAAGAGGTCGCTGGTTCAACGGCCCTCGAGTGGTACGCCACCACGATTCGGCGTGACTCGACGTGAGCGACAAGGACTTACGCGAGACTTCTCGCGCCGCTTCGCTCTCGCTATGCTCCCCGCGTTCGATGACTTGCGGGCCGTCGGACAAGAGCGCCCATCCGCGTTCGGGAGCAAGAGGTCGCTGGTTCAAATCCAGTCACCCCGACCAC
>JBICIB010000732.1:0-3171 GCA_043101415.1 Planctomycetota bacterium JB042
GCCCGTCTCGATCGGATTGCGCGAGGCCGATCACCAGCGGGAGCCGCCGCGGCCTCCGCCGCCGCCGCCCCCACCGAAACCGCCGCCGCCTCCGCCGCCGCCGCGCGGGCCGCGCGGGCGGGCCTCGTTCACCGTCAGTCGACGCCCGTCGAACTCGACCCCGTCGAGTTCGGCGACCGCCTTGCGGCCCTCCTCGTCGTTGTCCATCTCGACGAAGCCGAAGCCTCGCGACCGGCCGGTGTCCCGGTCCAGGACGATCTCGGCCTTGCCGACGGTTCCGTGCTGGCCGAAGAGAGCGGAAAGCGCCGACTCGTCGGTGCGGTAAGCGAGGTTTCCCACGAAGATGCGCAAGGGAGCTTCTCTCAATCCCGAGTGTCTTCGAAATCCGTCTGCAATCCCTCGGGCACCGATCGGACGGACGGCACCCCCCCGAAGGGAGGCCCAGGACCATGCTCCCCGGAAGGAAGCGACCCAAGCGTAAGAAGCCGACCGGAGTTCGTCAAAGGGGCGGTCGCCCGCCTCGGGGCCGATTCAGGGGTACGCCAGCTCCAGGCCGCGGGTCGAGGAGAGGAGCCCGTCGCCGGCCGTGAGCGCGAATCCCTGGACCGTCAACTGGACCGGCGCGGTGTACGACGGCCGGGGGGAGTCGATGGCGAGGCCGCCCTCCCCGTCGAGGGGGTACGGGCCGAGGACCCCGAGGACGGACCCGACCAGCAGGAGGCAGGACGACATCGGCATCGGCGCCGTCGAGGCGGCGCGGGAGGCGCCGACGTAGACGAACGCCGTCCCGCCGGGCGGTCCGCCGCGCAGCACGAGCCGGACCGGACCGAGGCCGGGGACGCCGTGCAGGGAGAGGCGGGGGGCGGTCGCGCCCGGCGCCGCGCAGTCGGGGCCGTAGGGGACGGGGAGGCCGACGCCGACCGGTTCGGCGTCCGGATCGAGGCGGAACCGGAGCTCGCCGGCCGAGGCGACGGTCCCGCTCGGGCCGCCGGACGGACCGGTCCCGAAGATCGGGGGGATCGCCGCCCACCCGAACGGGACCGCGCCGCCGAACCCCTTGCTCTCGCCCGCGGCCCCGAAGCCGACCTGCGGCGCGTCGCCGTCGTGGACCAGCTCGACCACGAGGTCCCGCCACGCGCCGAGTCCCGACAGGTGGCCGTCGAGGACGCCGAAGTAGCTCCAGTACGCCGGGTGGGCGGGGCCGGACTTCTTCGCGTGCCCCTTCTTCTTCAGGCCGAGCCACGGAGAGCCGGCCGGGGGGTGTCCCGGGTCGCCGCGCTCGATCCGGGTCGCGAGCTCCGCCTCGAGGTGCAGCATCCGGTTCGGGTCGGCGGCGCGCGCGAGGGTCGCCTCGAGGCGCGCCGTGCCGTCCGAGCGTTCCACGAACCGTCCGGGGACGAGCTGGACCAGGTCCTCGGCGAGGCCGGGGAGCGTCATCGACGCGTGCATCGGATCGATCGCCAGCTTCGTCGGCGACGGATCGGTCATCGGCGTGATCGCGACGTCGTCGAGGGAGACGGTCAGCTCGGCGTCGAGCTTCTTCGCCCAGCTCTTCCCGGACGCGGGCTTCCCGACCTTCGCCCGGAGGACGACGCGGAGGCCGAACTCGCCGCCGGCGCCGGTCGCGCCGACGCCGAGCCGCGCCGGCGGGCCGTGGCGGTGGAGGGTGATCTTCGCCCCCTTGAAGCCGCCGAAGCCGGTGAGCTTGCCGTCGGCGTCGGCGAAGTACGACCAGCGCGTCGGGTCGGCCGACTCCCCGAACGCGCCGGGCGCCGGCGCGTCCGCCGGCGGGTGCTGCGGGTGTCCGGGGTCGACGCGACCCGAGAGGTCGAGGTCGAGGAAGAACCCCTTCGAGGGCTTGGCGGCGTGCGTCAGGACGCCGAACAACGTGGCCGTCCCGTCCGATCGCTCGACGAGCCGGGCCGGCGCCGCGAGGCGGAGCGCCGGAGCGATCCCCGGGAGGGAGAGCGCGTGCGTCCCGACGACGAGCGCCGTCGGCGAGGGCGCGCCGTCGATCGCGAAGAGCCGCCGTTCCGTCGCGAGCACGAACCGGATCGTGCCGGCCGCGGTCGCCGGGAGATCGCCGACGAACGGCGGCACCTCGAGCACCGCGTCGACCGTCGCCGCGCCGCCGACGTCGCGGTTCCGCCCCGAGGCCCCGTCGCCGACCTGCGCGGCCGCCTCGCGCCGCGACAGCAGGAGCCGCGCGCCCGCCATGCCGTCCCGCCCCTCGAGCGTCCCCTCGAGGAGCGGGTAGTACCGCCACGTCGAAGGATCGACCGGTCCGCCCGCGCCGGCGTACGCGGACGGGAGGAGGTCGAGCACCGGGCTCCCGGCGGGAGGGTGGGTCGGGTCGCTCGGCGTGATCCGACCGGCGAGCGCGAGCGAGAGCGCGAACGCGACGCTCGGGTCGGCCGCGCGGCGGACGATCCCCGTGAGGGACGCCGTGCCGTCCGGGAATTCGACGAACCGGGCGGGCGGATCGAAGACGAAGTCGGGGCCGACGCCGTCGAGGGCGAGCGCGGTCGCCGCCCCGCCGCTCGCGTTCGCCGCGTCGAGGGTCGCCTCGCGGGCGAAGCGGAGGGTCTGAGGCTCGAGCTCCGACTCCGGCCAGCCGGCGACGACGACCAGGACGAGGAGGGCGAGGCCGGCCGCGGCGCCGGCGTACGACGCGGGGGACGGGGAGGCGGACGACGGCGTGTGCGAGGCAGGGTTCATGATGGAGGGTCGGCTCCGGCGCGAACGGGGATCGAGGGGGATCGTCCCGTCCTCATCGGCCGGAGGGGCGCTCCGGGTTCAGTCGGACACCGGGCCGGCGGTCGGCGGGACCGGCGGTCGGGGAAGGCGGCGCGCGGCTTGCCGAACGAAAGACGAACGCGTACGATGCGGGCCGGAGGTGCGAATCGTGCGGTACGGCGACTCGGCGGTGCGGGGGCGGGGGACGGCGAAGAACCCGCGGAACCGGTTCGAGGTCCTCTCCTGCGAGCCGGACCCGGACGTCCTCGACGAAGAGGCGCCGTCGCCCGAGACCGTCTTCCTCGACGACCGGTCCCGTTCGATCGTCACCCGGAACGACTCGCCGGACATCCCGTTCGAGCTGAGCGTCAACCCCTACCGAGGCTGCGAGCACGGTTGCATCTACTGCTACGCGCGGCCGTACCACGAGTACGC
>JBICIB010000733.1:0-3358 GCA_043101415.1 Planctomycetota bacterium JB042
GCCCCGTCTTGCAGGGCCGCGGTGTCGACCGCGTCGTCCGCGAGCTCCGACGCCCCGACCGAGTCCGCGGCGAGCGACGCGGCGGTCAGGCTCTCGTCCTGGACCTGGGCGTCGGTCAGCGAATCGGGGGCGAGCTTGGCGCCGGTCACCGCGCCGTCCGCGAGCTTCGCGGTGGTGACCGCGTTCGCCGCCAGCGCGGCGGAGTCGACCGCGCCGTCCGCCAGCTCCGAGGCCCCGACCGAGTCGGGCGCGAGCGAGAGCGCCGTGAGCGCGTCGTCCGCCACCTCCGCATCGGTCAGCGTGTCGGGCGCGATCTCCGCGGCGGTGATCGAGCCGTCCGCGATCTTCGCGCCGGTGACGGCGCCGTCCTGCAGCGCGGCGGTGTCGACCGCGTCGTCCGCGAGCTCCGACGCTCCGACCGCGCCGTCGGCGAGGGAGACGGAGCCAATCCCGCCGGGAGCGACCTGCGCGTCGGTCAGCGAGCCGGCCTGGACCTTCGCGCCGGTCACCGCGCCGGCCGCGAGGGCCGCCGTGCCGACCGCGCCGTCGGCGAGTTCCGACGCGCCGACCGAGTCGGGACCGAGCTCGGCCGCGGTGAGCGTCTCCGGCTGCAGATCGGCCGCCGTGAGCGAGCCGTCCGCGACCTGCGTGCCCCCGACGGCCCCGTCCGCGATCTTCGCGCCGGTCACGGCCCCGTCCTGCAGCGCCGCCGTGTCGACCGCGTCGTCCGCGAGTTCCGACGCCGTCACCGCGTCCGGGCCGATCTGGGCCGCGGTCAGCGTGTCGAGACCGACCTTGGAGGCGATGATCGCGCCGTCCTTCAGGTGGAGCGCCTTGATGGCGCCCTTCTTGATGTCCTTCGACGTCACCTTCCCCGCGTCGGCGAGGGGAGGGAGGCAGAGGATCAGGGCGGCGAGGATGGTCGAACGGGCGGCTCCGAGGGGGGGCATGCGAGACTCCCGATAGTGGCGGTACCCCCTCCCATCGGGGGAGCGCGAACGAGAGCTTGAGCGAGATCGCACGCAAGTCGCCCGGGTCGATCGCCGGTGTTCCCCGTCGGAAACGAGCGGTGCGGCTTCGCCCGTTCCCGGCCCACACGATCGGCAGGGTCGGCGCCTCCAAGGAAGGCTCATGCCGCGCGCCACGACGGCCGAAGAGACGAGGAGAGCGGAGCGTCTCTCCCGGCCCCGCCGCCCCACCGTCCCTTCCGGAGCGCCCACGCGATGTCGGACATCCTCGTCGGTCGACAGCCGATCTGCGATCGACGCCTCGGCATCCACGCGTTCGAACTCCTCTACCGGTCCGACGCGGTCCCCCCCGGCTCTCCCGGCTTCGACGGCAACGTCGCCACCGCCACGGTCGCCATCAACTCGATCATGCAGATCGGGCTCGATCAGATCGTCGGAGAGAAGCGCGCCTTCGTGAACATGACGCGCGAGTTCCTGCTCCGGGGGCACTACCGGGTCCTCCCGCCGGAGCAGGTGGTGCTGGAGGTCCTGGAGGACGTCGAGCCGGAGGAGGACCTCCTCCAGGCGGTGCGGGACGCGAAGGAGCTCGGGTACCGGATCGCGCTGGACGACTTCGTCCACGACGAGCGGCTGGAGCCGCTCATCGACCTCGCCGAGCTGATCAAGGTCGAGGTCCCCGCGCTCGACGACGACGGGCTGCGGCGCCACGCGGACGACCTGAAGCGGCGCGGCAAGACGATCCTCGCCGAGAAGCTCGAGACGCACGAGGAGTTCGAGTTCTGCCGGGACGCCGGATACGACCTGTTCCAGGGGTTCTTCTACTGCAAGCCGAACGTCGTCCAGCAGAAGGCGGTCACCAGCAACCGGCTCGCGCTCCTCCAGCTCGTGTCGAAGGTGCAGGACGTCGAGTTCGACGTCGACGAGATCGAGCAGATCGTGGCGCAGGACGTCTCGCTCACGTTCATGCTGCTGAAGACGGTCAACTCGGTGACCTTCGCGCTCCGGAACCCGGTCGAGTCGATCCACCAGGCGCTCGTGATGCTCGGGCAGTCGAACCTCCGCCGATGCGTCACCCTGCTGATGATGATGGGGTTCGAGGAGAAGCCGCAGGCGCTCCTGATGACCGCGCTCGTCCGGGCGAGGGTGTGCGAGAAGCTCGGCGACCGCCCGGGAACCGAGCGGGACGGCCGCTACTTCAGCGTCGGCCTCCTGTCGGTCCTCGACGCGCTCACGGACCAGCCGATGGAGCAGATCCTCGGCACGATGCCGCTGGCCGACACCATCAAGCGGGCGATCCTCGCCTACGAGGGTCCGTGGGGCCGCACGCTCCAGGTCGCGGTCGCGTGCGAGCAGGCGGACGACGAGACCGCGCGGTCGCTCGGCTTCTCCGCCGACCGGGTGCAGGAGGTCTACTTCGACGCCATGCACTGGGCCGGCGAGGTGTACGGCGACCTGCTCGGGCCGAAGGCCGTCGTCTGAGCGGACGCGCCGCCCCGTCCGAGGCGACTACTCGAACGCCACGTCGATCCCGGCCGTCGTCGAGAACCCCTGCGGCGGCCCCGGGTCGCCGACGAACGCCTGCGCGGTGAGATTCGAGCCCCCGGGGAACGAGGCGGGGACCATCCCCGTGAGCGCGACCGCCCCGGCCCCCGGCCCGCCCGGCGAGAGCGGGAGCGTGAACATGAGCGGCAGGATCGGGGAGACGAGCAGGAAGCAGCCGTTGTCGCGCGGGATCGACGCCTGGTTCAGGCCGAACAGCACCAGCGCGCTCGAGCCGCCGAACCCGCCGCTCACCTCGAGCGTCACCAGCGCGCCCGGCGCCGGGCAGCCCTGCAGGTCGATCGACGGGACGAACCCGCCGCTCCCCGGACAGCCGACCCCGTACGCGGTGACCGACCCGCCGCACGGCGTCCGGTTCCGGAGCACGGTGACCGTGTTCGATCCGGAGTCCGCGGTCAGGAGATCCGTCTTCCCGTCGCCGTCGACGTCCGCGAGCGCCAGCGCGGTCGGGAGCGAGCCGGTCGCGAACCGTCCGATCCCCGGGAAGCCGGGGAGACCGTCGCCGAACAGCCCGACGTTGCTCGAGCCCTCGTTCGAGACGACGAGGTCCGGCGAGCCGTTCCCGTCGAGGTCGCCGAGCGCGACGTCGGACGGCAATCCGTACGGCGCGAGGCCGGCGATCGGCACGAACCCCCCGACGCCGTCCCCCTTGTAGATCACCGCGTTCGCCCCGGCCTGGTTCACGACCACGAGGTCGAGGAGGGCGTCCGCGTCCGCGCGATCGGCGGCCACCGCCACCGGCGCGAACCCGGCCGGCAGGATCGCGGACGACAGCAACCCGCCGGCCCCGTCGCCGAACAGGATCCGGACGTCGTTCGAGCCGACGTCGC
>JBICIB010000734.1:0-3362 GCA_043101415.1 Planctomycetota bacterium JB042
ATGGCGCGGCGGAGGATCGTCTCGAGGTCGCGGTCGCGGGCGAGCCGGCGGGTCGCGGGGGCGTCGTGGAGTTCGATCCGGCGCAGGATCTCCGGCAGGGGGGTCTCCCGCGGGATCGGCGGGCGCCCCTCCGCCGCTTCGTACAGGGTGACGCCGAGCGAGTAGACGTCGGTCCGAGGGTCGAGGGCGACGCGGCCCGCGACCTGCTCCGGAGACATGTACAGGACGGTCCCGGCCGCGGTCCCGGCCTGGGTGAGCCGGACGTCTCCGAGGCCGTACGCGAGCCCGAAGTCGAGCAGGACCGGCTCGCCGCCGTCGAGGAGGACGTTCGAGGGCTTCACGTCGCGGTGGATCACGCCGGAGAGGTGCGCCTCGTTCAGGGCGCGGCAGAGGCCGGCGCCGATCCGCGCGACCTCCCGCGGGGGGAGCGGCCCGGCGGCGGCGAGGCTCGGCCCGGCGAGGAGCTTCATCACGAGGAACAGGAAGCCGCCGTCCTCGCCGACCTCGTGGATCGGGACGATGTGCGGGTGCTCGAGCGCGGCGGTGATCTCCGCCTCGCGACGGAAGCGGGTCCGGAGCGGGTCGTCCCGGTCGACCGGCGCGCGCAGCACCTTGAGCGCGACCTCGCGATCGAGTTCGGGGTCGTAGGCGCGGTGGACGACGGACATGCCGCCGCGGCCGATCTCGGAGAGGAGTTCGTAGCGGCCGAGGCGCGTGGGGACGTCTCCCGCCGGCTCGTGATCGACGCCGGCCGTCCAGTCGCGCTCGCGCGCGATCAGGGAGCGGAGCCGCGCCGCGAGCTCCCCGTCGCCGTCGCAGATCGCGTCGACGTCCGGTTCGGACCCCGCCTCGAGTTCATGGAAGCAGCGCTCGAGCAGGTCGAGCAGCCGCTCCTCGTCGACGTCCCCGGCGGGCGGACCGTCCGCCGGATCGTCCGGGCGACGAGGCGGCGAGGGCGGCGGCGGGGTCGAGTCCAAGCGCGGGGCCTCCGGGCCGGCGCGGTCAGTCGCCGGACGTGTCCGACGTGTCGACCGGATCCCAGGCGAACCCCTCGACCGGGCACGCCTCGGACTCGTGGACGCCGATCAGGTCCTCGAACCGGACGTATCCCTTCTTCGCGCCGGCCGGGATCTCGAAGAAGGCGAGCGGGCCCTCCGGTTCGGGCCAGCGGAGCAGCGGCGTGGACAGAAACTCGGAGCCCGCCGGGAAGACGGCGTGCGTGGCCGACGTCATCCGGCCGATCGCGGCGATCATCGTGCCGGCGCCGAGGGTCGGGTCGAGGACGCCGGGCTCGTACGGGATCGTCGCCGCGGGGAGGAACGGCGGGATGTACGGGATCGCGATCGTGATCGGCTGGGAGATCTTGAAGTGCGGCTTCTCCTGGCTCGCGGTCACGAGGCCCGGCGTCGCCTCGGCGGTCGAGAGGGCGGTCGGGATCGGGTTCCCCTGCAGGCTCACCGCCTGGACGCGCAGCTCGAGGCCGAACGCGGCGGCGTCGTTCAGCCCGCCCCCGCGGGCGAACTGCCGCCACGCCGCGGCGCCGACCTTCTTGACCGCCGCGTTCTCGAGGAGGCGGGTCCAATCGATCACGTCGAACGTCGTGGCCGCACCGTACCCGCCCGGATGCGAGAACGTCGTCAGCCAGTACTCGGCGACCGGCGACGCGGTCCAGGTCGGGAACTGCGTGCACCACGTCAGGTCGTTCCGTTGGGCGAGCACCGGCTGCCCGAGCTGCTTCACGAAGTCCGGTCCGGCCGTCGCCGCGGCCGCGACCTGTTCGATCACGAGCGCGGGGTCGAGCCAGACGGCCGCGCCGTCCGCGGCCGCGAGGTCCTGGGCGTCGACCAGGCCCGCGAGCGACGGCGTGATCGTCGTGCCGACGGTCGACTCGTGCGGGGTGAGCCAGGCATGGTTCCCGAGGAGGGCCGCGGCCTCGTTCACCTCCTGCGCGTTCTGGGGGTTCGGCGTTCGCAGGGCGACGTCGACGAACAGCAGGTTCCACGCCCCCTCGTCGGCGGCCACCCGGATGCGCCCCTTCGACGTGCCGGCCAGCGTCTCGAAGCCGCCGGCGGAGGCGGTCGCTCCGAGACCGTGACCGGTGATCGACAGATCGGTCGTCGCGAAGGCGAGCGACGACAGCACGAAGAGGAGGGGGGCGCTGCACATCATGGGCTGTTCCAGGTCTCGGGGGTTTCGCTCGAGTCGAAGCGGTCGCGGTGTCTCGGCGTCCGGGGCCCGCCGGTCCCGGGGGGCCGGCGACGGACGCGTCCATCGAGAACGGGTGCAAGGCGTCACGGAATGTAACCGTGATTCTCGAACGGAATCGGACCGACCTTCGGGCAATCCCGTTCCGAGGGAGATCGTCGTCGTCGACGTCGACGGCGGCTTTCTCCCCGCGGAGCGTCGAACGACGTGTATCCTCGGGGCCCGAGAGGAGGTCGTCGTGAGCGAGTTCGAACGCGACATCGAGAGGGCCCGCGCGGGCGACCGCTCCGCGCTCCAATCGCTCCTGACCCGCAACCACGGCCGCATGCGCCGCTACACCGGCAGCCTCCTCGGGCAGCAGATGAAGGCGCGCCTCTCCGTCTCCGACGTCCTGCAGAGCTGCTACGTCGACATCGTCCGCGGCATCTCCTCGTTCCGCGAGTCGTCGGGCGCGGCGTTCGAGGCGTGGACGCGCCGCGTGGTCGAGAACGGCGTCCGCCGGAAGTCGAGGCAGATCGGCGCGCAGAAGCGAGGGGCCGGCCGCGTGGGCGAGCTCCCGGACGAACTCCCGTCGTCGACGCCGACGCCGAGCGGTCAGGTCGTCACCGCCGAGCAGCTCGCGCGCGTCGACGCCGCGCTCGCGACGCTCCGCGAGGACCATCGCGAGGTGCTCCGTCTCCGCCTGGTCGAGGGTCTCTCCCACCACGACATCGCCCGCCGCATGGACCGCCCCCTCAACGCGACGCGGATGCTCCTCTCCCGCGCCCGCGCCGAACTCTCCCTCCGTCTCGAGCGCGACGCCGCGGGGCGCGGCTGACGCGGACCGCCGACGCTCCATGACAACCGGGTGACAACCTCCGCGCGCGATCTGCCAGACTGGTCGCGTGCGACGAGAGGCATGGCTCCGGGTCGGGTTGCTCGCGCTGGCGGTCGGGCCGGTGCCGGTCTTCTGGCTGCTCGGGGAGCGGAGCCTGGAGGCGCTCGAGGCGGCCGAGCTCGACCTGTCGGGCCGGCGGGCGGAGGGGGAGCTCTTGCGGGCCATTCGCGACGCGGCCCGAGGCGCCCGCGCCGGGGGAGCGCGCGTCCTCCCCCTGGACGACGAGACCGTCACCGGCGTGCGCGACCGACCGGACGGCGCGTTCCTCGCGCACCCGGCG
>JBICIB010000735.1:0-2897 GCA_043101415.1 Planctomycetota bacterium JB042
CCGCGGCTCCGGCGCTGACGGTGGAGGAGTACTTCACCGCCGCCCGGAAGATCGGCGGACTGCCGCTGCATCTCGTCCGCTCGAGCGAGGGGAGGGACCACTTCTTCTTCGACGACGAGACGCGCAACGCGTTCCTCGACGGAGAGAAGGCCCGCCTCGAGCGCGATCTCGTCCTCACGGTCGAAGGCGAGCGGCGCGCCGGCTCCGACTTCTCGCTGTACGAGTTCCGCGCCCGCTCCCAGCTCGAGCGCGCGCTCGAGGGGCTCCGTCCGCACGAGTTCGGGATGGAGGACATCGTCGGCGGCCCGGGAGGCGGCGTGCGGTTCGTCGTGCTGCAGGGAGAGCGCCAGCTCCCGATCGGCGGCCTCCTGAACCTCCTCGAGCACATGCGCGAGGCGGGCCGCGACAAGGTCGAGATCCAGCGGTACAAGGGTCTCGGCGAGATGAACCCGGAGCAGCTCTGGGAGTCGACGATGGACCCGGAGACCCGGACGCTCTACCAGGTCCGGCTGGGCGACGACGTCCAGGCCGACGACCTCTTCACGGTCCTCATGGGCGAGTCCGTCGAGCCCCGCCGGGACTACATCGAGCGCCACGCCCTCGAGGTGCGCAACCTCGACGTCTGATCGCCCCTCGTTTCGCCTCAAGATCGTCCCCGGACCGGACGATCGAAGACGAGAGGGACCGCCCGGCGGCCCCCTCGGTCGGTGCGGAGAGCGATACGGTGGCGAAGACCCGGAGAGCGTTCGGTCAGAAGCTCGTGCGGCGGCGGCAGCTCGGCGAGATCCTGCGTGACGAGGGTCTCCTCGACGACGAGCAGCTCCAGACCGCGATGGAGGAGCAGAAGGTCTCCGGGGGTCTCTTCGGCGAGGTCCTGGTCAACCTCGGCTTCGTGACGGAGTGGGAGGTCGCCAAGTGCCTGGTGGCGCAGCTCCAGCTCCCGTTCATCTACACGGCGTTGTACGACACGCCGGTCGAGGCGATCGATCTCCTCCCGCACGCCTTCCTCCACCAGCACCGGATGGTGCCGGTCGACATCTTCGGGAAGACGCTCGTCCTGGCCACCGCGGGGAACATCGACACCGACGTGATCGAGGAGATCGAGGAGTCGACCGAGTACGAGGTGGCGCTCTACATCGCGCTCAGCTCGGACATCCAGCGGACCCTCCAGGAGCGGTTCCCGCTCGACAAGGTGAGCGACGAGCTGGCCGAGAAGTTCGACCAGCTCTTCGATCAGCCCTGACGCGGCGCCGTGCCCGGCGGGCCCCGCGGGGGCTCGTCGTCCGGGAGGGGGTCGCGCGCCGAGAACGGCGGCGCCCCGGCCATCTCGCCCGCGTCCGTCTCCCCGTCCTCCGAGGCCTCCCGCTCCGACGGCTCGGTCGGCCGCGGCCGCGGCCCGATCGCCGCGTCCGCCTCGGCGTCGCGGACCTCCCCGTCCGACTCGATCGCATCCGCGGGATCGCGGGGCGGGACGTCCTCCCGGCGGTCCTCGTCGACGTCGCGTGGCAGCCGGCGCGGGTCGTCCTTCTTCGGAGGGCGGGGGGGCGGCGGTCGGTCGTCGAGGTCGATCCGGAACTCGCGCGTCAGGCTCTGCGCGGACCGCTTGAACTCTCCGACCGTCCGTCCGAGCGACCGCGCGACCTCGGGCAGACGCCCTCCGTACAGGAGCAGGGCGACGACCATGACGACGACCAGCTCCTGGAAGCCGAGGTCGAGGAAGAGGACGACCGGAGACGACATGGCCGTCAGTCTAGCCCGAACTCCCCGTCACGATCGCGCGTCCGGCCGGTCGTCGTCGGCGGGGAATCCGGGGTCGCGCGATCCCCGTCCGCCGCCGAGCCGCCGGCCGAGCCGTTCGAGCGCTCGTCCGAGTCGACGGAAGACCTGATCGATCGTCAGGTCCCGCGGCTCGGCGATCTCCCGGAGCGTCAGCCGCTGGAAGTACTTCGCGTCGACCACGTCGGCGAGCTCGGGCGGCAGCTTCCGGATCTCCGCGCGGATCTCGGCGAGCAGGGCCTCCCCGAGCGGGGTCGCGTCGTCGGTCGGTTCCGGCGTCGCGTCCCCGGTCCGATCCGGCCGGCGCTTCTCGGCGTTTCGGCCCCGGTGGTACATCAGGACCCGGCGGAGGGTCACTGCGACGAGCCAGCTCCGGAACTGCTCCGGCCGCTCGAGCTTCGGCAGGCCGAACCTGACGTGCGTGAAGGCGTCGTTCGCGACCGCGTTCGCGTCGTGCTCGTCCCGGATCCGATGCCGGACGATCGAGAGGACGGTCGGGGTGAGACGGGACACGAGCCGGCCGAACGCCGCCTGGTCCCGGTCACGGGACCGGGAGACGAGGTCGGCGAGGTCCGAGTCGTGTTCCACGGGCGTCACGCGCTTCGAGGACGGTGTCAGTTCACGTCGAACGTGATCGATCCTTCCTCGTCCTCGCCGCAGACGACGGTCACCGTGTGGCCGCCGGTCTGCGTCGGAACGAACGTGTTCTGGCTCGACGCGCCGTCGTTCTCCTCGAACGTCTCCAGCACGACCGTGCCCCGGGAGACCTTGACGTCGTGGGGGTCGCAGGACGCCCCGGCGACGGAGATCGAGACCGGCCGGTGGACGAGACCGGGGTTCGGGGTGATCGTGATGACCAGCGGCATGTCGTGTCCTCGCGTGGGGGGGAAGGGACTCTGGTCAGGGAGGAAGGTCGCGTCGGAGGAGCTCCAACGCCTCGCGACGCTGCGCGGGATCGAGCCGATCGATCGCCGCGCGCACGTCGTCCTCGTAACGGGAGCGGTCGGCGCGGAGCAGCAGCTCGGCCGCGGTGAAGAAGAGCCGCGGGTGGTCGAGGTAACCCCGCATCACGTCGGCCCCTTCGGGCGCGCCGTCGCGGAGCAGCACCCGACCGGCGGCGA
>JBICIB010000736.1:0-2761 GCA_043101415.1 Planctomycetota bacterium JB042
CGCGCGGCGGTTCGACAGCCGCGCGACCATCTCGGCCTGGGTGACGAAGCCGTGCGCCCGTCCGAGGCGGGCCGCCCGGGGGCCGAGGAAGTAGAACGGGACGAAGCCGAGGACGCCGTACGCGATCACGTAGTACGCGGCCCCGCCGCGCGAGTACGCCCAGCCCGGCATGCCGAGGAACGCGAACGCGCTGAAGATCGTCGCGCCGGTGATGAAGTACATCACCAGGAGTCCGAGGCTCCGGTCGCCCGCGACGTACCCCGCCGCGCCGCTCGAACCGCCCTTGCGCTGCGGCCAGAGCCCGACCGCGAGGTTGATCAGGAGGTAGGCGCCGACGACGGCGAGGACGACGGCGTCGCGTTCCATGCTCACTCCCGCTCCGCCCGCGCGCCGGCCCGGTCGTAGGCGAGCAGCACGAGGAACGTGGCGACGGCCCAGGCGAAGTTCCAGAGCAGCACGAGAGGGATCCCGAGCACGAACGGCCGGACCCGATTCCCGATCAGCGCGTACCCCGGCCAGACCAGCATCAGGGCGCAGACCACGACGTAGGCGATGAGGGCGGCGTCCTTCTTGCGCATGGCGGGAATCTACCGATCGGGCCGGTCCCCGCGGCGGCATTCACGCGACGTCGGACATCTCCGCTCGCAATCCGCGGCCGATCGTCGAAGATGTCCCCGTGCGCCCGCGCCCGTCCATGCTCCTCCTCGTCCTCCCGCTCGTCGCCGGCGGCTGCCGCGACCGCGCCGCCGCGCCGTCGCTCCCGCCGCCGCCGAACGTCGTGCTGATCGTGACCGACGATCTCGGCTACGACGACGTCGGCTGCTACTGGACCGAGAACCCGGGGCCGGGGTACGAGAAGATCGAGACCCCGCGCCTCGACGCGATGGCGGGGGAGGGGATCCGCTTCACCAGCTTCTACTCCGCGGCGCCGGTCTGCACGCCGGCCCGGGCGTCGATCCTGACCGGGTGCTATCCGCCGCGCGTCGGCCTCGGCGACCCCGACCCCGAACGGGGCGACGTCCTCTTCCCGAAGTCCGACGTCGGCCTCTCCCCGGACGAGCTGAACGTCGGCGACGTGATGCGCGCCGCCGGCTACCGGACGGCGATGATCGGCAAGTGGCACCTCGGCCGCGACGCGCTCGAGGCGCACCACCAGGGGTTCGACCTCGCCTTCGGGCCGTTGGCGCGCAGCCGGGTCGACGACTTCGCGGCCGTCCGCCGGAACGGGCAGGTCGTCGAGGCGGTCCCGCACGCCGAGCTGACGCGGCGGTACACCGAGGAGGCGATCTCCTTCGTCCGCGAGGATCCGTCGCGACCGTTCTTCGTCTACCTCGCCCACTCGATGCCGCACACGCCGCTGGCGGCGACGGAGGAGTTCCTCGGGAGCTCGGCGCGCGGGCTGTACGGGGACGTCGTCCGCGAGCTCGACTGGAGCACGGGGGCGATCCTCGACGCGCTCGCCGAGCTCGGGCTGCGCGATCGGACGCTCGTCCTGTTCACCTCCGACCACGGCCCCGCGATCCACCTGCGTCGGAGCGGGGGGAAGGCGTACCCCCTCCGCGGCGGGAAGGGACAGACGTACGAGGGCGGCATGCGCGTGCCGTGCATCGCGAGCTGGCCGGGGACGATCCCCGCCGGAGTCGTCTCCGACGTCCTCTGGTCGACGATCGACTTCCTGCCGACGTTCGCGGCGTTGGCGCGCGGTCCCTCGCCGACGCTCCCGATCGACGGCCGCGACGCGACCGCCGTGCTCCTCGGCCGGGACGGCGCGCCGTCGCCGCACCACGCGTTCTTCTACTACCACCGGAACGACCTCGAGGCCGTGCGGGCGGGGCGCTGGAAGCTCGTCTTCCAGCAGATCGACGTGGTGACGCGGCGGTTCGACCGCCTCGCCCCGGCCGCCCTCTACGACCTCGAGAACGACGCCGCCGAGACGCGCAACGTCCAGACCCGCCACCCGCAGGTGGTGGAGGAGTTGAAGCGGATCGCGGAGGAGATGGTCCGGGACCTCGGAGACGACAAGAGCGGCCGGGAGGGGACGGGGCGGCGGCCGGTCGGTCGGCTGCCGGAGGCGGCGCGCGGAGGGTGACTCCCTCGGCGCGCTCGTTCACCGCCCGTCGTCGAGCGGAAGGCCGGAGCTCGCCGCGACCGCGCGCAGGTCGTCCGGCCAGGGCGCGACGAACGTGCGGGAGGGGCGCCCGTCTCCCGCGCCGAGCGTGAGCGATCGGGCGTGGAGCATCTGCCGCGGGGCGCGCTCGCACGGGGCGTCCCGGTACCACGGCTCGCCGAGCAGCGGGTGTCCGACGTGCGCGAGGTGGATCCGGATCTGGTGGGTCCGGCCGGTGCGGAGCCGGACCTCGATCGCCGCCGCGCCGTCGCCGCGGGCGAGCACGCGGACGTCGGAGCACGCCGCCTTTCCCTCCTCGGTGACCCCGAGGAAGCGCTCGTCGGCGTCGAGGAAACCGATCGGCGCCTCGACGGTGAACGCGTCGTCCCGCGGGGTCCCGGCGCAGAGCGCGACGTACCGCTTCTCGCCCGAGGGCGGCGTCATCCGCCTCCGGCAGACCTCGACCAGCCGCTTCTCGAGGACGAACAGGTTGACGCCGGTCGTGTCCTTGTCGAGCTGATGCACGCCCCAGACCATCCCGCCGAAGCGCCGGATCAGGTGGTGCTGGAGGCACGCCTCGTCGTCGAGGGCGAGGCCGATCGACGAGATCCCGGCCGGCTTGTCGACGGCGACGAGGCCGTCCTCGACCGCGAG
>JBICIB010000737.1:0-2811 GCA_043101415.1 Planctomycetota bacterium JB042
GCCGGCGCCGCGCACCCCCTCGATCGGGAGGTTCAGGGCCTCGGTCGTCACCCGTCCCTCGAACCCGGTCACCGCCAGCTCGAACTCCTCGCGGTGCGCCGGCGCGTCCGGGATCGCCACGTCGAACGACTGCTTCGTCGACTGCCCGAACGGGGAGCCGACCTGGACGGTCAGGGTCCACTCCCCCGGCTGCATCCCCTCGAGGAGGAACTCCCCCTCCCGGTCGGTGCTCCCGATCCGGAGCTCGCCCGTCCGTTCGCCGAGCTCCTCGGGGGTCAGCGAGAGGATCGCGTTCGGCATCGGGTCGCCCCCTTCGGTCACGCGGCCGGTGAACCGGACCGTCCCGCCGCCGCCGGCGGCGAAGTCGAGGACCGCCTCCTCCCCGCTCGCGAGCCGGATGGTCTTCGTCGCGAGGCCCGACACCAGGGTCGAGAGCATGTCGTCGGCGCCGATCTCGATCTTCCCGCCGAGCTTGTTCACGGTGTACGACCCCGGCGACAGACCGCTCAGCTCGTACCGCCCGTCCGCATCCGTGTTCGCCATCGCCGGCGTGACGGTCCCCATCAGGATCGCCTGCACCAGCGCCCCTTCGACGGGGACGCTTCCCGGGCCGGTCACGCGGCCGCGGATCACGGCCCCGGCATCGAGGCGGACGACGACGCCTTCGACCACTCCCCCCTCGATCACCGTCAGCCGCTCCGAACTCCCCGGCGCGTGGTCGGGCGCGCGGACGGCGAGCTGCAGCCGCCCGCCGGCGAGCCCGCCGATCTCGAACCGGCCGTCCTCGTCGCTCGTCGCGCCCGGCGCCCCGATCGGGTCGGGCCGGAGCGCCTCCATCCCGCTCTTCGTCGAGAGCGTCGCGCCGGCGATCGGCTCTCCGGTCGCGCTCGAGACGACCACGCCCCTCACGCGCCCCTCCTCCGGCAGGATCAGGATCACGCCGCGCGTCGCCTCCCCTTCCTCGACGGTCACGGGCCGAGCCGTCCGCCCGTATCCGTCGGCCGCGACCTCGATCGTCCACTCCCCCGCGTCGACGTCGTCGATCACGAACGTGCCGTCGTCCTCCTCGACGAGCTGCACCGGGGTCGGGACGTAGCTCTCCGCGTTCATGAGCTCGAACGGCCGCATCGCCGTGATCCAGAACGACCGGACCGGCTCGCCGTCGGCCCGCGACAGGACGATGCCGTGGATCGCGCCGCTCGGCCGGAGCTCCAGCGTGTGCCCCGCGGTCCCCGCCGCCACGTCGGCGAGCGCGCCGCGGCTGAAGCCGTCCGCCTCGGCGACGACCATGAACGACCCGTCGGGCAGCGGCGGCGACTCGAACCGACCGTCCTCCCCGGCGACCGTCCAGACGCCGCCGAGGTCTTCGGCGTCCTTCGGCCGGACCGTCGCCGTGAGGTCCATCCCGAACATCCCCCGCTTCGGGGTGCACCCGACCACGGCGCGCGGGATCGCCTCGCCGTCCGGCCCGACCACCCTCCCCGCGATCGTCCGGCCGGCGGGGAGCACGACCACGACCGCCCCGGCGGCGGCGGCCCGCGGGACGGCGACGCGCCGCACCTTCCCCGCCGCGTGCCGCGACTCCCGGGCCACGACGTCGAACTCCCCCTCCGAGAGTCCGCGGACCGTGAAGCGGCCGGCGTCGTCGCTCGTCGTGTCCCGCGCGTCGTCGACGAACTCGCCGCGCTGCGCCGACGACAGGTCGATCGCCGACGCCGCCACGCGCACGCGCGCGCCGGCGACCGGAATGCCGCGCTCGGTTTTGACGAGACCGTGGAGCGCGTGCCCCTCCTCGAGCACGACCGTGACCGAGGCCGTCTCGCCGACCGCCGCCGCGACGTGCGCGAGCGCCTCCGGCCGATCGTCGGTCCGGACCTTCACGACGAGTTCGCCGACCGGCGCCGCCTCGAAGCGGAACCGGCCGTCGGCGTCCGACTCGGCGATTGCGTCGCGCATCTTCCGCCCCACGCGCGCGAGCTGCATCGGGTCGATCGGCACGCCGAGCCGCACGCGCGCCCCGGCGACCGGCGCGCCGTCCGGACGCTCGACCCGTCCCGTCACCCGGCCGGCGCCCTCCACCCGGAGGACGACCTCCCGACCGTCGCGGGGGAGCGGGACGATCGCCCTCCCGAGCCGCCACGGCTGCGCCGTCGCGACGAACCCGTGCCGAATCGGCGCACGAATCTCGAATCGCCCGTCGCCGTCGACCGGGGCCGACGCGATCGGTTCCGCGGCCCGGGCCGGCCCCTTCCACTCGGTCTCCCCCCGCAGCGGCACGGGGACGAACGCCGGGGGCTCCGCGAGGACGACGACCTCTCCGCCGGGGACCGGGCTGCCGTCCTTCGCCGACTCGACCCGCCCGCGGACCACGACCTCGTCGATCTCCTCCTCCTCCCGGGAGAGCCCCGAGGCGTCGGGCGGGCTCTCCGGCTCGTCCGGGAGGGGCGGCGCGGCGACCGTGCCTCCCGACGCGGGCGGCGGGCGGGACGCGACGCCGTCCTCCGCCGCCGGCACCGCGGCCGGAGAGGCGTCGTCCGGGCCGGTCGCGAGCCGGACGACCGCCACGCCGGTCGCCGTCACGAGGAGGAGGAAGAGGACGAGGAACCCGCCGCGGCGTTGGGTCGTCATCGGGGAGTCGCTCCCGCTGTACGATCGGACGGAGGAGCCCGTCCGCAAGGCGCATGCCTACTCCTCCCGGTGGCCGCCCTTCACCTCGAATCCGCGCGCGCCGCGCCGGGCGGCGCGATCGCCCACGAATCGACCTCGATGTCCTCCCGGTCCCCCGCCCGTCGCCGTCGGCTGCTGTTCGGA
>JBICIB010000738.1:0-5139 GCA_043101415.1 Planctomycetota bacterium JB042
GCGTCCGCCGCGGCGACCCGACCCCGGAGGGCGCCGACGACGTGGATCGGCACCTGGATGCCGATGATCTTCCGCTCCGGGTTCTCCTCCCGGGTCGGGACGACCGGGACGTCGACGGTCCCGTCGTCGCGCGCGATCGTGAAGACGACCGGCGCGTCGGCCTGCGAATCGAGGACGCCGTACCAGCCGCTCCGGACGGGCAGCCCGTCGAGCGCGACGACCCGGTCGCCGCTCCGGAGGCCGGCGCGGGCGGCGGGACCTCCCTCGTCGACCTCGATCTCGTACCGGCTCGGGCTGCGGATGCCGATCGTGTACGAGCCGTTCTCCTCGGAGTACTCCGGCCGGACGATCACGGTCCGGCGCTCGCCGTCGCGCTCGATCTCGACCTCGGTCCGCTCGACGTCGCCGAGCGCGACCTCCAACGCGATGTCGGTGAAGCCGAGGACCGAGCGACCGTTCACCGAGACGATGTCGTCCCCCTCCTCGAGGCCGGCGTGCCACGCGGGCCCCCCCGGTTCGACCAGGCCGACCGCCGGCCGGAGCATCGGCACGCCGACCCAGAAGATGAGCGGGAA
The DNA here is from genome assembly GCA_043101415.1 of Planctomycetota bacterium JB042. GTDB lineage: Bacteria > Planctomycetota > B15-G4 > B15-G4 > JADJEK01 > JAUIEL01. Next base: position 576 of record JBICIB010000738.1, read on the forward strand.
CGCGACGAGCGCGAAGACGACGTTCATCAGGACGCCGCCGCTGTAGATGAGGAACCGCTCGCCGGGCGACCGCGACTGCAGCTCGTCGCTCCGGCCGGCCCCCTCGCCGGGCTGGTCGCCGGCCATCTTCACGAAGCCGCCGAACGGCACCAGAGACACCCGGTAGTCGGTCCCCTCGCGCACGAAGCCGAACAGGCGCGGGCCGAAGCCGAGCGAGAAGACCTCGACCCGGACGCCGACCCAGCGCGCGCAGAGGAAGTGGCCGAGTTCGTGGACGAAGATGACCAGGCCGATGCCGACCACGGTCCAGAAGGCGCTGCCGACGCTCGAGAGGAACGCGAGGCTCATCGGCTCAGGCATCGGGTCGCCTCCTCCCGCGCCCAGGCGTCGGCCGCGAGGATCTGCTCGAGGTCCGGGTCGGCCACGTCGTCGAGCGCGTCGAGCACCCGCGCCGCCGTCTCCGAGATCCGGTCGAACCGGGTCGCGCCGTCGAGGAACGCGGCGACCGCGACCTCGTTCGCCGCGTTCAGCGCCGTCCCCGACAGCCCGAGCGTCCGGGCGACCGCGTGGCCGAGGTCGAGGGCCGGGAAGCGGACCGCGTCCGGCGGCTCGAACGAGAGCGCCGCGAACTGCTCGATGTCGAAGTACGAGCGCGAGGTCTCGACGCGCTCCGGGTAGCCCAGGGCGTGGCGCACGGGGACCGTCATGCTCGGCGTCCCGAGCTGGGCGAGGATCGAACCGTCGACGAACTCGACCATCGAGTGGACGATCGACTGGCGGTGGACCAGCACCTCGATCGACTCGGCGGGGACGTCGAACAGCCAGCGCGCCTCGACGATCTCGAGCGCCTTGTTCATCATCGTGGCGGAGTCGATCGTGATCTTCCGGCCCATCTCCCAGGTCGGGTGCCGGAGGGCGTCCTCGGGACGGACGTCCGCGAACGACCCGGCCTCGCGGTCGACGAACGGCCCCCCCGACGCGGTCAGGAAGATCCGCCGGACCGCCCGCGCGTCCTCGCCGTGGATCGCCTGGAAGATCGCGGAGTGCTCGCTGTCGACCGGAACGATCGCGGAGCCCGACGCGGCCGCGGCGCGGGTGATGAGGTTCCCCGCCATCACCAGCGCCTCCTTGTTGGCGAGGAGGAGGCTCGCCCCGCGGGCGACCGTCTCGAGGCTCGACGCGAGCCCGGCGGCGCCGGTGATCGCGGCCAGGACGAGGTCCGGCGAGGTCGCGCGGAGCGCCTCGACGGCGACGTCGTCCCCCTCGATCACCTCGATCCCCGAGGGGGCCAGCGCCTCGCGCGCGCGACCCGCGGCGGCGCGGTCGACGAGCCCGACGAGTTCGGGGCGGAAGCGCCGCGCCAGTTCGACGAGCCGCGCGTCGTTCGAGTGCGCCACCATCGAGACGACGCGGTGCGTGTCCGGCAGCTCCTCGAGGACCTTGAACGTGCTGTCGCCGACCGAGCCGGTGGCGCCGAGGACGGAGACCGTGCGCATCGAATCCTTTCCACGAGGGAGCGCGAGCCGAGGATAGCCGCCCGCCCCCGATAAGATCCCCCCTTTTCGACGCGCGAGGAGGCCCGCATGTGGGTGCGGAAGGCGAGTTTCTGCCCGCTCTGCGCCGCGCCGCTGACGGAGCGGCCGATCGAGGACCGCCCGCGCAAGTGGTGCGGGGCGTGCCGGTTCGTCCTGTACGAGAACCCGGCCGCGGCGGCCGCCACCCTGGTGCTCGACGGGCCGCGGGTGGTGCTGACCCGCCGCGCGACCGCCCCGTACCGCGGGACGTGGACGCTCCCGGCCGGCTACCAGGAGGTCGACGAGACCCCGGTCGACACGGCGGTCCGCGAGACGCGCGAGGAGACCGGGCTGGAGGTCGAGGCGTTCGGCCTCTACGACCTGCTGTACACCGACGACGACCCGCGGAAGAAGGGGATCCTCGCGGTCTACCTCTGCCGGCCGGTGGGGGGGGAGCTCCGCGCCGCCGACGACGCGGACGACGCGCGGTGGTTCGAGATCGGCGCCCTTCCGACGCCGATCGGCTTCGAGAACAACCGCCGCGTGCTCGAGCGCCTCGCGCGCGAACGGGAGGCGGGCGGGCTCGTCTACGTTCCCGTCGATTCGTCGACCCGAGGGGGCTCCGGCGCGTAGAAAGGACGGGGGCCCGGGCGTCGCCCCGAGTCGATTTGACTCACGGCGCCGGGCTACCTAGACTCCCATTCTGGAACGACTTGTGCCACGACAGCCTGACCGGAGCTTCTCGATGAAGCGGACCTCGCTCCTCCTGTTCACCCTCGCCGTCCTCCTGCCGATCGCGCCCGCCAAGGAAGCGACGCCGCTCCTGAAGGACCGGGAGGTGAAGAAGCTCGCCGACCTGTTCGCCGACTACTTCCGCTCCCGGGCGGAGGAGGACTACAAGGGGATGAGCAAGTCGTTCGAGAAGCTGGAGAAGCAGCTCGAATCGACCGCGCGGTCGAAGAAGGTCGACTCGCTCCTCGTCAGCCCGGTCGACCTCCGGGCCGCCTTCAGCGCGCCGATGTTCCCGGACAAGCGGCCGAAGAAGGGGTTCCTGACCGAGCGGAGCGCCGAGTTCCCGCTGGCCGCCGGCCAGGTGATGAAGGTCGACTATCTCCTCCAGCTCCCGAAGGGGTACCGTCCCGACACCCCGTCCCCCTGCATCCTCGCCCTCCCGCCGGCGAAGGATCGGCTCGACCAGCTCAAGAACTGGGCGGAGAAGGCGTACCCCGACGCGCTGACCGAGACGGCGATGGTCGTCATCCCGTACCGCGAGAGCGGGAACATCGACTGGATGTCCGAGGAGGGGCGCCAGCTCGCGTTCTTCGCGTTCACGGACGTCTACAAGCAGTACCACGTCGACCGGCTGAAGCTGTTCCTCGAGGGGCACGGGCCGACCGGCCCGGCGGCGGTCGACTTCGCCTCGGCGCTCCCGACGCTCTTCAGCGGGGTCATCCTCCGTTCGTTCGACCAGGCGCCGGACACCACGCTGCTCGGCAACGCCGATCACCTGCCGTTCCTCCTCCTCTCCGCCGGCGAGGACGACGCCAAGAGGCTCGTCGCCGAGTTCGCGGACGAGGCGAAGGCGAAGGGCGTGAGCGCCACGATCGTCGACGCGACGATCGAGGAGGACGGCGGCGCCGACGAGGCGTCGATCGCGAAGGTCGCCGAGTTCCTCACCGGGACCCGGAAGGACGTGGCGCCGAAGCGGGTGACGATCACCGTCCCGACCGTCGTGCAGTCGAGCAGCTACTGGATCAGCCTCGCCCACCCCGACCAGATCTTCGACCCCGAGAAGCCGATCTCGCTCGAGGCGGAGGTCTTCTCGGAGTCGAACGAGTTCCGGGTGAAGACGCCCTCGAGCGTGCTCGGCTTCACGATCTACCTGAACGACGAACTCGTCGACATGGGGAAGCCGATCAAGGTCGTCCACACCGTCGTCACCGACGAGGGCGAAGGGGAAGCGAAGACGCTGTTCGAGGGGACGAAGGCCCGGAACTTCGAGTTCGCGCTGCAGAGCTGGTTCCTGAACCTCTCCGGCAACATCGGCGAGGTGTACACCAACTCGATCGACGTCGAGGTCCCGCAGTAAACGCTCCCGCTCCGGCTTCGTCGCCCGCCGACCTCCCCGGACCGTGGCCGGCGTCGGCGGCGGCGTTCCTCGCCGGCGCCGGCGTCCTGGCGCTCGAGATCACGGGCGCGCGGGTCTTCATCCCGTGGTTCGGCTCGTCGATCCTCGTCTGGTCGAACGTCATCGGCGTCACGCTGGCGTCGGTCGCCGTCGGAAACCTCCTGGGAGGGCGCCTCGCGGACCGTCGCCCCCGGGCGAGCCTCCTCGCCACGCTCTTCGCCGGCGCCGCCGTGCTCTCGGCCGCGGTCCCGCACCTCGTGCCGTGGCTCGCCGTCCGGTATCTCCCGCCGGGCCTCGGACTCGACGTCTCGTTCGCCCTCCTCGGCCGCGCGTCGCTCCTCGTCGCGCTCGTCGCCCTCGGCCCGCCGCTGGTGCTGCTCGGAGCGGCGACCCCGTTCCTGGTCCGCGGGGCCACGCGGGACGGGCGCGTCGGGCGCGCGGCCGGCCTCGTCTCGGGGACCGCGACGCTCGGGAGCCTCGTCGGCACCTGGCTGCCGGTCCACGTCCTCGTGCCGACGATCGGGTCGGCCTGGACCTGCGCCGTCGCCGGAGGGGCGGTCGGCGCGGCGGGGCTCGTCTGCTGGCTCGGCGCGCGGCCGCGGACCATGCGGGGCGCGACGGCCCTCGGGCTCGCCGGGATCGTGGTCGTGGGCCTCGGCGCCGCGGCCGAGCGCGGCGTGGGACGCCCGGTGGGGGAGGGGACCGAGGTCCTGGCCGAACTCGAGACCCGTTACCAGTACGCGCGCGTCGAGAGGGAGGAGGGCCGGACGATCCTCCGCCTGAACGAGGGGCTCGACTCGTTCCACTCCCTCACCGTCGACGGGGAGCTCCTGACCGGCGCGTACTTCGACCGGTACGGCCTCTTCCTCCCCCGCGGGGCGCCGGACGGCCGCGTCCCCGCCGCGTGGCCGAGGACCGCGAC
>JBICIB010000739.1:0-6747 GCA_043101415.1 Planctomycetota bacterium JB042
CCACACGTCGCTCACGGTCTCGCTGGTGCTGCTCGCCCGCGAGACGGCGCCGCGGGCGTTCGCGCGCGTCGCCACGGCGTCGGGTGCGGTCATCGTCTCCTCGACGGTCCTCCTCGGTTTCCACTGGGTCCTCGACCTCGTCGCGGGCGTGCTCGCGGGCTGGTTCGTCCACCACGTGTCGAAGCGACTCGCCGAGTCGACCGACCTCGTCCCGGTCGCCACCCGGTCGTAGCGCGGAATCGCGACGTCCCGCCGCGCCGGCCGCGCTTCTTCCGGGGAGCGGGCTTTTTCCCGGCGCTCGATCCGCTCGAATGTCCCGGTCCGCAGCCCCGGGACCCGTCCGCATGAGCCCCTCCGACCTCGCCTCGCGCGCCGCCGCCCGCCTCGTCGACGTGAAGACGCTGAAGGAATCGATCGAGCGCCACGCGCTCTATTCGCTCGGCAAGACCTGGGCCGACTGCTCTCCGCGCGAGCGGTTCGTCTGCGTGTCGCTCGCCGTCCGCGAACCGATCATCGACGCGCTCCTCGCGACGCGCCGCCGGGTGGCGGCGAACGGCGCCAAGCGGATCCACTACCTCTCGATGGAGTTCCTCATGGGGCGCGCCCTGGGGAACAACCTGCTGAACCTCGGGCTGTACCAGCCGTGCGTCCACGCGCTGATGGAGCTCGACGCCGACCTGGAGGAGGTGCTCGACGTCGAACCGGACCCCGCGCTCGGGAACGGCGGCCTCGGGCGGCTCGCGGCCTGCTTCGTCGACTCGATGGCGACGCTCGGGCTGGCCGGGTTCGGGTACGGCATCAACTACGAGTACGGGCTGTTCCGGCAGGTGTTCGAGAAGGGGTGGCAGCAGGAGCTCCCCGACGTCTGGCGCTCGCCCGGCTCGCCGTGGCTGATCCCGCGGCCGAACCTCGTCCGGCGCGTGCCGGTGTACGGGGAGGCGGAGCGGTCGGGGAAGCACCGCGCCGGCACGTGGAAGAACGCGCGCCAGATCCTCGGCGTCCCGTCCGACCTGCCGGTGGTCGGCTACGGCGGGAGGACGGTGACGCACCTCCGCCTCTACGCCGCGCAGTCGGACGAGCACTTCGACATGGAGATCTTCAACGCCGGCGACTACGTGCGCGCCGTCGAGGCGAAGATCGAGACCGAGCGGATCTCGAAGGTCCTCTACCCGTCGGACGACATCCCGGCCGGACGCGAGCTGCGGCTCCTGCAGGAGTGGTTCTTCGTGTCGTGCGCGGTGCAGGACATCCTCGCCGGGTTCGGCGACGACCTGGCGAAGCTCCCCGACCGGGTCGCGATCCAGCTGAACGACACCCACCCGTCGCTCGCGGTCGCCGAGCTGATGCGGCAGCTCGTCGACGAGCGCGGCGTGCCGTGGGACGCGGCGTTCGACCTCACGACCCGCACGATCGCGTACACGAACCACACCCTCCTCCCCGAGGCGCAGGAGGTCTGGCCGACGGGGCTCCTCGGGACGGTGCTGCCGCGCCACCTGCAGATCATCCTCGACGTGAACGAGCGGTTCCTCGACACGGTCGCGGCGCGGTGGCCGGGGGACGACGAGCGCCGCCGCCGGCTGTCGCTGGTCGAAGAGGACGGCGAGCAGCGGATCCGGATGATGAACCTCTCCGTGGTCGGGAGCCACGCCGTCAACGGCGTCAGCGCGCTGCACTCGAAGCTCCTGCGCGAGCAGCTCGTCCCCGACTTCGTCACGCTCTGGCCCGACCGGTTCCAGAACAAGACGAACGGCGTGACGCAGCGGCGCTGGATCCTCCGCGCGAACCCGCCGCTCGCCGGCCTCCTCACCCACCACCTCGGGGAGCGCTGGATCACCGACCTCGAGGCGCTCCGCGAGCTCGAACCGCTGGTCGAGGACGACGGGTTCCTGACCGAGCTCCGCCGCATCAAGCGGTGGCACAAGGAACGCCTGGCGAAGACCGTCGAGGCCGCGGTCGGACGGCGCCCCGATCCGGCGTCGATCCACGACGTGCAGATCAAGCGGATCCACGAGTACAAGCGGCAGCTCCTGAACGCGCTCCGGATCGCGCTCGACTACCTGCGGATCACCGAGGACGGACGGACGCCGACCGCGCCGCGGACCTACCTGTTCGGAGGGAAGGCGGCGCCGGGGTACTGGGCGGCGAAGCGGATCATCCGGCTGATCAACGAGCTCGCGCGCGTGATCGACGCGGACCCGCGCGTGCGCGAGTGGATGACCGTCGCGTTCCTGCCGGACTACCGGGTGACGCTCGCCGAGCGGATCATCCCGGCGACCGACGTCAGCGAGCAGATCTCGACCGCCGGGATGGAGGCGTCGGGGACCGGCAACATGAAGTTCATGATGAACGGCGCCCTCACCGTCGGGACGCTCGACGGCGCGAACATCGAGATGCTCGAGGAGGCGGGCGAGGGGAACCTCTACATCTTCGGGCTGACCGCCGCGCAGATCGCCGAGCGTCGGGCGGCCGGCGGTTCCGACCCGCAGGGCGTGATCGCCGGGAACCCGGACCTCGCGCGCGTGCTGCAGGCGATCCGGAGCGGGCCCTTCTCGGGGGGCGGTGGCCTGTTCGACGAGCTGCTCGACGGCCTCGAGCGGCACGACCCGTACTTCGTGCTCGCCGACTTCGCGGCGTACATGGAGTGCCAGGAGCAGGTCGCGCGCGACTGGCTGGACGAGCGGGCGTGGTCCCGTCGCTGCGCGCTGAACATCCTCCGGTCGCCGAAGTTCTCGAGCGACCGGACGATCCGCGAGTACGCGCGGGAGATCTGGGGCGCCGCTCCGATCGACGACTGAGCCGGTCGGCCGCCCTCACCTCCCCGCGCGCGCCTGCTCCGACAGCCTCCGGAGCAGCACCGCCTCCGGCTCCTGGGCGTGGAACAGCTCCGCCGCGCGCTCCAGCGTGACCGCGGCGGCGGTCGGGTCGCCCGCGGCCTCCTCGGCGCGGGAGAGGACGAACAGCGCGGCCGCGCTCCGCTCCTCGGTCCGCTCGACCAGCGCGGCGGCGAGGTCGCGGCCGCGCGGGACGTCCTGGATCCCCGCGACTCCGGAGGTCGCCATCACCTCGGCGATCGCGCGGAGGGAGGCGTGATCGCCGTCGCTCTCGAGGATCAGCCGCCGGAACGCCGCGCGCGCGCCGGCCGGGTCGCCCTGGCGCTCGCAGAGGAGGCAGAGGCGCCGGAGGAGTTCGGGATGGACGAAGCCGAGCTCGAGGATCCGCTCGATGTGCGTCCGGGCGAGCCCGTCGTCCCCCGCGTCCTCCGCGAGGTCGGCGAGCCCCTTGTGCGCGGCGAGCGACCGCTCGTCGATCGCGAGCGCCCGACGGTACGCGTCCATCGCCGCCCGCACGCGCGCGCGCCGGGCGAGGAACGCGGCGAGCCGGACCGGCGGGGACGGATCGCCCGGCGCGAGCTCGCACGCCCGGAGGAGCGCCAGCTCCGCGGCCAGCGGTCGGCCGAGGACCTCGTGGACCTCTCCGATCGCGATGCGGTGGGCGGCGTCGCGGGGCGCCCGGCGCGCCGACTCCGCGTACCACTCGAGCGCCGCCTCCCGGTCGCCGAGGCGGAGGTGCAGATCCCCGAGCGCCTCGGTCGGCTCGTCGTCCGCCGGGTCGAGACGCGCCGCCTCGCGGAGGTGGAAGATCCCGGCGAGCGAGTCGCCGTCGAGCGCCGAGAGGACGCCGAGGTTGAAGTGCGCGGTCGCGAAGCTCGGGTCGAGGCCCAACGAACGCCGGAACGCGACGCGCGCCTCCTCGCGACGATCCATGCGCGAGAGGACGGCGCCGAGGTGGTTCCACGTCCGCCCCTCCCGCGGATCGATCGCCGCCGCCCGCTCGAGGCAGTCGACGGCGACGCCGAGCCGGCCGAGGCGGAACTCCACCCGGCCGAGGAACTCCCACGGCAGCGAGTCGTCCGGATCCGCGCGCGTGCACGCCTCGAACGGCCGGCGCGCCTCCGCGTATCGCTCGGCCGCGAAGAACGCCATGCCGAGGAGGAACTGCAGCTCCCTCTCGGCCGGCTCCCGCTCGACCAGCGGCTCGAGGAAGAGGATCGCCCCGTCGTAGTCCCGTCGCTCGAGGAAGAGGCGCCCGATCTCGAGCGCGTCGTCCCGGTCGTCGGGCGGCGCCGCGAGCACGGCGGCGAGGAGGCAGGCGGCGAGCATGGTGCGGTCTCCCGGTTGAACGCCGCCCAAATTCTGGACACGCGCTCCTCGTGAGATCGGCCCGGCGCCCGAGGGGCCTTGACCCCGAATCCATGGAATGGATGTCGGCGGAACCGCCCCACCGGGCCGGAATCAGGCACAAGCCCTATCCCGACATTGTCTTATGATCTCCCACCCTCCTCGACGCCGAGGCGAGGTAGCGCCCGTCCCCGCTCCACGGGGACGGGAGCGACGCGGAGGACGCGGCGTCAGTCCAGATCGTCGAGGCGCTGCCTCGCGCTGTCGACGACGTCGTCGCGGCCGAGCGCCTCGCCGGTGAGGATCGCGGCCCGCAGGGCTTCGCGCGCCTCGTCGAGCCGACCCTGACGCTCGCGAACGAGGGCGAGGCGGAGGTGGGCGTACGGGTTCCTCGGGAGGAGGGCGAGCGACGCCGCGAACAGGTCGCCGGCCCGGTCGATCTCCTCCGCCGCGAACGCCTCGACCCCCCGCTCGAAGAGGCGCCGCGCCTCCTCGGTCACGATCGACGGGTCGACGTCGTCGTCGTCCGCGAACTCGTCGACCAGCTCCCGCACGAGCTTCGGCACCGCGCCGAGCGACGCCACGTCCTCGGTCCTCCGGAGCGCCTCGGCGAAGTCGTCGAGCGCGGCCCGGCGCTCCTGGGCGAGCAGGTGGGCGTACCCGGCGTTCTTGTACGCCTGCGCGATCTCCGCCTCGAGCTCCGGGACCGGGATCCCCTTCGTCTCCGCCCGCTCGAGGAGCGTCACCACCTCCTCGAAGGCCCGCTCCTGGCGCAGGACCCGCGCGAGCCTCGCCGTCACCTCTCCGCTCCGGTCCGGCGCGAGATCGAGCGCGTTGCGCGCCATCGCCGCGGCGAGCCCGAGATTCCGCTGGTCCTCGGCCGCGCGCGACAGGATCGCGTACAGCTCGCCCAGGGCCCCGCGCGCCCCGCGCAGCCGGTGGACGTCCGCCTTCAGCCCCTCCGCCATCTCGACCGCCCCGAGCACGTCCCCGCGCGCGACGCGGAGCTGCGCCGTCACCAGACGGACCTCGGGATCCTCCTTCCCCGCCCGTTCCCGCGCCCGCGCCAGCTCGCGCTCGCCGTCCGGGTCCTCGCCGAGCGTGAAGTAGAGCCGCGCCAGCTCGACGTGGGGCGCCGCCAACCCCGGGCTCGCCGACGCGCACGCCTCGAGGTGCTTCACCGCCTCGATCGGTCGCCCGAGCGCGAGCTCCAGCCGCCCGAGCTCCAGCCGCGGTCGCGGCGCGTCCGGAGCCGCCTCGACCGCCGCCTCGAGCGCCCGCCGCGCCCGGACCAGCACCCGGTCGCGCACGTCGGTCGCCGGGGGACGACCGTCCTCTCCCGGCTGGAACGCCACCAGGAACCACGCGAGCCCCTCGCGGCACCGGAGCTCGGCGGCGAGCCGCGCGTCGTCGACCTCGCCCCGCCGCTCGATCCGCTCGAGCGCGAGCGCCGGACGCGACTCGCGGAGATGCACGTCGAGGAGGTCGAGCAGGATCGCGTCGGCGAGGGCCGCGTCCCCCCGCCGCGCCGCACCCGTGCGCGCCCGCTCGAGCAGCGGCGCCGCCCGCTCCGGCGACCCGGCGAGCGCCGCCGCGACCGCCACGTCCCGATCGACCTCCGGCGCCGCCGCCCCGTCCCCCGGCCCGCCCGCGAGCAGGCGTTCCGCGCGCTCGAACCGCCGGATCGCCGGCTCGGACGAGAGGCTCGCCCGCAACGCGACGAGGCTCCGCGCGTCGCCGGCGGCGCCGAGCGCGACGGCCGGCGCCACCGAGGCGAAGGTCGCGCGCGGGTCGTCGAGGCGGCCGAGGGTCCGCCACGCGAGGAATCCGCTCCCCCCGAGCAGGAGGAGGGCGAGCCCGAGGGCCACGGCCCGACGGGCCGGCCGCCGGTCGACGTCGTCGCCGATCCCCGCCACCCAGACCGCGAGGAGGAGCACCCCCGGCGCCACCGCGCTCGGCGGGAGCGCCCCGTCCTGGCGCGCCGCGAGGGCGGCGAGACCGAGCGCGACGAGTCCGAGCCACCCGAGGAAGCGTCCGCCGAACCGCCGCTCCGGCGGGAGGACCAGCGCCGCGAGGAGGAACGCGGCCCCGGGAAGCGCCGCCGCCCAACCCGGCCCGCTCGCCGGGACGAACGGACCCGGCCGGACCGGCACGTGCGCCGCCGCCACCCCCTCCAGGAGCGCCCGCCAGCCCGCCCCGTCGACCCCGATCCGCGGCGGGAACGCGCCCGGATCGAGGAGCGCGCCGAGCCACGGGGCACCGAACGCGCGCGCCGCCCCGTAGACCAGGAGGAGGGCCGCCCCGCGCTGCATCGTCGGCCGCCGCTCCACCAGCACGAACGCCCCGAGCGCCGCCAGCACCGCCCCCGACGGCGCCGCCAGCACCGCCGCGAACAGGAGGAGCACCCCGAGCGCGACCCACGCCGACCGCTCGAGCGTCGTCAGCCACGCGCCGAGCAGGAGCCCGGCGAGCGCGAACAGGTCGAGCCTCCCCGCCGCCGTCGCCGTCGCGAGGTGGAGCGCCGGGTGGAGGAGGAGGAGCGCGCCGGGGAGGAGCGCCACGACCGGCG